>JAJCYJ010000830.1 GCA_029262975.1 Saprospiraceae bacterium | reverse complement strand
GCAAGTGATGGAAGTGCAACAGTGACTCCCTCGGGAGGAACAGCTCCTTTCACATATCTCTGGAATAATGCGCAAACTGGAGCCAATCTCACGAATGTTTCCTCGGGTGCTTATACCGTGACCGTTACTGATAATAATGGCTGTACCACAACAGCTAATATTACTTTGTTGGATCCTCCTCAGCTAGCTGTAAGCGCCTCCGTAACGTCATCGTATAACGGTCAACACATAAGCTGCGTCGGAGCGACAGATGGAACTGCCACCGCGGTTGCCTCCAGCGGGGTAGGCAGCTATACGTATGCCTGGAGCAACGGGCAATCCGGGGCCAACCTATCCAATGTGGGTGCTGGCATGTATACGGTCACCGCAACCGATGACAATGGATGTATCGCAACAGCCAACGTTACCCTAAATGATCCACCAGCAATAGCCATAGTAACAACAGTTACGTCAAATTATAACGGGGCACATGTGTCCTGTCCGGGAAGTACGAATGGTACAGCTAATGCTTCTGCAAGTGGAGGAATAGGTGCTTTTACCTATTCCTGGAGCAACGGCCAGAATGGCCCAAACTTAGTCAATGTAGGGGCTGGAACTTATACAGTTACTGCTACGGATGCCTATGGGTGTGCATCCACTCAAACAGTTACCCTTGTTAACCCGACAGCTGTAAGTACAACCATTAATTTTACGTCAAATTATAATGGGTACAATTTAAGCTGTAAGGGAGCCAGCGATGGCAATGCCACTGCCGTAGGAAGTGGTGGAGTAGGAGGATATTCCTACTCATGGAGCAATGGTCAAAATGGTGCAAACTTGGTCAACGTACCGGCAGGCAACTACACTGTTACTGTCACAGATGCTAACAGTTGTACGACCACCAAGACAGTCCAGTTCTCCAATCCGCCAATCTTAAATGTTTCGATATCTTCTGCCGCACCATCCGATTGTGGTGTTAATGACGGCATCATACTGGTATCAGCCTCGGGTGGTGTGGGCACTTACCAATATAGCCTGGGTGGTGTCACTTACCAGGCATCTAATTCTTTTACCGGACTCGCTCCCGGGACGTATTTCGTCTACGTAAAAAATACTTTTGGGACCTGTGTAAAAGGACCCATAGCAGTGACGGTCAATCCTCCGGGTGCACCGACAATCGATAATATTACAATCATAAACCCAACAACAGCAGTAAGTACCGACGGGGGGATATTAGTCACAGCTTCTGGAAATGGTCTGGCTATCGAGTATAGCAAAAATGGAGGTGTGTCCTGGCAGAGTAGTAATCTTTTTAGTAACCTTTCAGAGGGCACTTATGATCTTCAAGTCAGGTATAATGGACTGACATGTATCTCCTCAGCGTCAGCTACTTTAGTCGCTGGAGGCGGAATAGTTAGTCAGGGAGGTGGTACAAATTATTGTTCGGATGATATTAGTGGAGTTAGTTTTCTTGAGACCTATTACATCCCCTTTCCGGAGGATCAGGTATTTACTTCGTTAACTTCAATATTCCCAGGTAATGGAACTTGCGGAAATGGTGATGACGTCTCAGACCCGATAATAAGTTATAATTCCATAGGTATTGTAGAAACAGGTACCATCATCTATTTTGACCATTGGGAAGATGGATATGAAATAAATGTCGGCTTTCCGATACAACCTACCACCGAGGTATGGGGAGATGGTATTTTATCAAACGGAGTTACGCCGGGATATCCGTCGGATATGTTGAATGCAGGAGATATTATTGTGCTTCAGGATGATGTCGTCTCAACCACAAGGGCAGCTGTAGTTGATTTTGATGGTGGAGATAAAATAGCCAGTAGAGGAAACCTCGCATTTACCAGGCTTGTATGGCCGACGGGTCCCGAGACCTTTTTTGCAGGGGCCATAGAAGTGTATCCTTCGATCTTATGGGGATCGACTTTTGAGATTCCTGTTGGTGAAAACGGTAATGTTAATGATATGTTCGACTATGTGGGTGCTGTGGTAATGGCATCGGAAGATGGCACGGTTCTTACGATCGATACAGATGGAAATGGAAGTACGGATATAACCACGACTATTAATGAGGGTCAAAGTTATTTGATAGATGGAAACTTAAATTTTGGCGCTAGTATTAACGCCACTAATGATGTACAAGTACACCTGGTTACCGGTAGTTATTGCGAGACTTATGAAACACGTTGGTTTACCTTAAAATCTACTGATGTTTGGAGTGACAGTTATTTTAATCCAGTCGCCACACAGAATGGCGGTGGTGATGAAAACGATCCAACCTATGTTCATTTGTATAACCCGAATAGTAGTTCGATAACAGTAAAGTGGGAGACAACCGGTGGTATTCAACCGGATATAAATATTGCTGCGGGTGGAACTGCGTGGAGAGAAATCTCAGACAACACAGGATCGCATTTTTATACGACTAATAGCATGAATTTTTATGCAGTCGCTACAATCGATTCTGAGGATAATGAACTAGTTCATGATTGGGGATTTGCAATTTTACCGGAGAGTCAATTATCTGGTCAGATTACAATGGTCGGATTTGCTCCTGGCGAGACCCCAGGCGCATCTTCAGGATCCAATACCTCTCCGGTTTGGATAACACCAGGATATCCGACCGGGAGTACGAGTAGTGGATCTATTACAATCTGTATTGATTATAATGGTGACGGAGGAACTTTGACAGATTTAAATGGTACCAAATATGATCAAGCTCTGGTGCTCAATGAATTAGCGTTAGCCAAAGTTTATGACCCTGATGGAGATCAGACGGGGATGAGAATTTGGGTATGTGATGGAAGCGATGCAATCATTGCCGGAGCCTGGGGACAAGACCCAGCTGCGTCTGATGGTCCGGGATCTTCTAATGAAATGGATTTAGGAACTGGATTGCCGAATGGTATTCCATTTGCTGCATCCAAGTGTGCCGATTTAGCAAAAGATTATAATTCAAATGGTTTATATGATGAATGCGATGAAGTCATATACACTTTAGAAATTCGTAATAGCGGTTCACTTCCTTTATCTACAGGAAGTTTAAATATCCTGGATACGTTACCTGCAGAACTAACCTATATTGAAAATACAACACAATCAATATTTAATGGAAACATCACGGCCGTTCCTGATGATAGTTCGCCGTCTTCTGCATTTCCTTTAGATGAAAATGGATATATTTTTAATACGATTTTATTACCGGGAGATTCCATCGTATTCCGTTTTGAAGTGGTCATCAATGATTTACCTGGAGCTATGTTTATCACGAACACCGCAAAAGTGGGCAATGGCCAACGACAACTATATCCTGAAGTTTCTTTCCCCGCGCAAGAACCTGTAGGTCTTATTATAACCGGTATTCCTATGGACGAAACAGCGTCCTGCGATAACATTCCTGATCCTCCTATCATTGGTTCTGACATATATGCCACCAATAATTGTGAGGATATGGATACGATTCCACAATCATTATGGTCGCTTCAGTATGCTGATAGTGAAGATGTTATTTCAGGGGAGTTGGCCGTAAATGCTTTTGATGGAGATCCTAATACTATTTGGCGGACGCAATGGAATGGCGGTAATCCCGCTCACCCTCATGAAATTCAAATTGACCTCGGTGCTACCTATAACATTTCTGGATTTAGATATTTGCCTCGTCAAACGGGCACGGATGGAATGATTGAGGATTTCCAGTTCTATATAAGTGATGATGGTATAGCCTGGGGTGCAGCAGTGACTTCAGGAGATTGGGCAAGTGGAAACGGAGAAAAAGAAGAAGTTTTCAATATAAAAAGAGGTCGTTTTGTAAGATTGGTCGCTCTCTCTGAAGTAAACGGAAACCCCTGGACCAGTATCGCAGAATTAAATGTATTGCAATGCACAAATTATTCATCTGGGGCTATAAATTATACTGAAACAAGCACACAAACTAATGACGGCAGTGCTACCGATGATTGTTACGATATTACCCGTACATGGACAGGTACCGATTATTGCGGTCAGGAATCGATTTATACGCAGAATATAACAGTTGTAGATACGGTTGACCCGGTTTTGTTGAATGTCCCTGCTGATATTACAGTAACTAATTCGACCATTCCTGCAGCGCATAAAATATCTTGCTCAGGTCTAAGCAATATAGCCTTAGGAAAACCAGCTACCCAATCCAGTATTGCTGGAGGCAATGTAGCTTCCAATGCCGTCGATGGAGACTTTTCGAATGGTTCCATCATGGAAACTAATACGGAGGCTCAACCCTGGTGGCAGGTTGATCTGGGATCTGTACATCCTATAGAAGAAATTGAAATCTGGAACCGCACCGATTGCTGCACAGCCAGACTGAATAATTATTATATCCTGGTATCCGATTATGCTTTTGCATCTACCGATTTGTCAACAACGTTGCTTGATCCCAGGGTTTCTGCCTTCTTTCAATCGACTCAAGCAGGTACTCCATCTACAATTACAATTGACACGACTGCAAGATATATAAGAGTACAATTACAAGGGACGGATATATTGAATATGGTTGAGGTGGTTGTTACACCTTCTTGTATTGCAGCAACAGATAATTGTGATCCGGATGTTGAGATTACTTATTCAGAAATAAATGTACCGGCTGGTTGTATGTATGATATTACCCGTACCTGGACTGCAACTGATAATTGTGGTAA
>JAJCYJ010000829.1 GCA_029262975.1 Saprospiraceae bacterium | reverse complement strand
ATATTTTGAACTAAAGACTAAATGCGTATGCTTTTTATTAGTGGTCAGGAGAATATCTACATGATAATTTTATAGGCAACAAAAATTTATCCGCCTACTAATACGAACATCATCACTTGCTTTATTTACCTTGATCTTATTCTTTAAAGCAATAATGAATCTTTCAGGATGAATAAATATATGATTCTTTGTGTTCTTCTACTGTCTCTATTTATAGACTTTAAAAGTAACGCGCAACTCTCAGTAGAACAGGGAGATGATGTATCGCTTACCAGAAATGGTTATGTGAGGATAGGGCCTGAAGCTGGATTGGATCTGGTGCTTGACGTAAATGAGTTGCAGACAAGAGCCAATAACACAGCTTCCTCGTTTTTTATAAACCTTGAAGGCGGAACTATTCAATTTGGAAGAGATGCTGCAACAGCTGGTAATTTAATCCTAAAGAAAATGTCTGAATTGGGTAATAGAAATTTGTGGGTTGATAATGAGGGATTTGTTAAAAATGTGAAAAGAGAGCGAAAAATCAAATATGGTTCAAGCGTTTTGCAATCTCTTGATACCGAGAAGGACTTTATCTATAGTATTTTTAGCGGCGTAAAAGCAAAAAATAATAGGGGGAATACCGGAGTTGCATTCCACTTGCCACTAGTGTACGGTGCTGAAATAAAATCTGTTAAAGTGCTTATGAAAGATGCTAACGCTGAGAACAAGCTAAGAATTACGTTGAATAAACTAAGTTCTATAGGAGCTATACTCAATACTTATGTTAGTGATCCATATGATCAGTGTATCATATTCAGTTGTGTTGGAGAAGCAAACATTCCACTTCCTGGCAACCTTCTTATTGAGGAACCTTTTCATTTTATGCTAGAAATCAGGAACCAGAACGGACTTGAATGGGAAGATGACGTCTCTGTTTTTGCTATTGAAATAGTCTACCTTGAACCGTGATGATGTTTGTCATTTTAAATTAGGAAAGTAGATCATACCGAATGAAACCGACTTCCATCTTTTGCCATCTGTCGTAAAGTACCAGCTGGAGAAAATCGTGCTCCATATTTTAATTTTAATTCTTCCATACGATCTACAGTATCTTGAATACCCCATGTATCAAGGGCTCTGAATGGTCCGCCTGTAAAAGGCAAAAATCCTATGCCAAAGATCGCCGCTAGATCACCATTTGTCGGATTTGCTATAATACCTTCTTCCAGGCATAGGACAGCTTCGTTGATCATGAGTAGTAAAGCTCTGTCCTGGATTTCATCTATGGCTAATGTATCTTTTCCATTACCATTAAAATAGTTATATGCTGTGGCATCAACACCTTGTTTTCTTCCCTGATCATTGTAATTATAAAAACCTTTCTTATTCTTCCTGCCTTGTCGACCATCTGCATGCATTTTAACAACAGCTTCGCTTACGACAAAGCCAAGACGATTAGCTACTATCTTTTTTGAACTTTCTGTTACATGGGCTGCAATATCTAGACCTACTTCATCCAACAAGGCAATTGGTCCCACAGGAAATCCCTTTTTCTTCAGGGCTTTATCTATCACTGCAATATCTACACCTTCATCAATCATCAAGAGACATTCATTAGTATAGGGTGCCAATATACGATTGACATAAAATCCAGGACCATCTTTCACAACGATACATGTCTTGCCTTGTCGTATCCCCAGATCATAGCATGAAGCAATAACCCAATCCGCTGTATGTTCTGTTTTTACAATTTCCAGTAAGGGCATCTTTGGTACTGGAGAGAAATAATGCATGCCAATCACATATTCTGGTTTTTTAGCATGTTGTGCCATTTCAGTAACGGAAAGGGAGGAAGTATTTGTGGCAATGATTACATCCTCTTTACAATGTGTCTCTATGTCCTTAATTATAATTTTCTTCAAGGGCATTTTTTCTAAAACAGCCTCGATTACTACATCTACAGTATTAAAATTGTCATAGGATAATTGTCCTTTTACATTTCCAATTAGTTGCTCAGCCTGAACTTTTGTAATTGACTTATATTTTAATTTCTTAGAAATGCCTTTCCAGATTTGATTATAAGCACTGGTTATCATTTCCTGCCTGATGTCTTTTAGAAGAACATTTATACCTTTCGTGGCACTTACTTCTGCAATGCCAGCGCCCATAAACCCAGCTCCAATCATTCCCATGGATGTCAATGATCTTGCGTTGGGATAAGGGTTTTTCTTGTTATCAGACATGCCAAAGAATATTGAGCGTAAGGCTGCGCTTTCAGGAGTTAACATCAATCGCTCGAATCCTTCCAATTCTTTTTGATAACCTGCCTTTATTCCCTTTTTATATCCAGTTTCCACACAATCTATAATAGCAGGAATTGCAGGATAGTTGCCCTGGGATTGTTTCAGAGCCAATTTCTTCGCCTGCCTAAACAAAATACTGCGTCCTAATTTGCTTTCCAATATTCTTTCTTGAAGAGAAAGTTTGGATTTCCTCTTTATAGGACGCTTTATCAACCCTTTCGCCATGATCATCGCTGCTTGCAACAACTTCCCTTCATCTGTAAGTTCATCAACCAATCCCCAGCTTTTGGCTCTCCTGGCATCAATTTGTTTGCCGGTCAACATCATATCCAACGCCTTCTGAATTCCTATAAGTCTTGGCAATCGCTGCGTGCCACCACCACCTGGTAAGAGACCCAACTGAACTTCTGGTAGTCCCAATTTGGTGCGCGGAGAATTGGTCGCAATACGCCCATGACAGGCCAGAGATAACTCCGTTCCTAATCCGACGCAAGCTCCGTGAATGGCGGATACAAATGGTTTTTTAGAATTTTCAATCAACGCCAATGCTTCATGCCCTTTTTCCTGGAAAGGACGAAAATCACCTTCTTTTTCAATTTGAAATGCTTTGATATCCGCTCCAGCCATAAAATCCGGTTTGCGACTGATCCAAATCACTGCTTTTATTTGGTTATCATCCTGAAGCATTGGTCCAATCTCATCAAAAAGTTTTATGATTTCAGGAGACACCACATTCATCTTTTCAAATTGATGATCCAACCAGCAGATGGCGATATTTTCTTTTATTTCGATTTGTATGAATTCTTCTAATTTCATTTTTTTTATTAATGCTATAATGATTTAATGCTATAATGATTTAGTCATTTATTATAAATTACAATTGTTTGTTGAAGTTATGATTCACTTTTGGGATAACTTGAAGATTTGGCTTTTGAGATGATTTTATTTATTTCATTAGCCTCATTTAGAAGGTCATCTAAAGCATGAGCATCATCAGACAGACCTGTTTCTCTAATTACTTCTAACCAGTATTCAGATTCATCAATTTTTTCCCCAACAATGCATGTTTTACTGAAAAATTCTTTTTTAGATCTTGATTTTCAATTCGCCCTATAATTGGCACCAGTTGAAGAGGCTGATTTAACCAATTGAAAGTAATAACAAAAGATGCCTTGCAAGATTTTAGAGTATTACAAAAGCCAATAATATCAACTGCGAATTTCTTTGTTTTGGCTTTCATCTTAGTAATGAATATCTCTTTGTCATTCATAATATGTAATTCGATCATTTCTAAATGCCATCATTTCATCATTTCGTCATTGACTTTAACAACATCCCATGTCCATGTGCACCCGCAGCACAAGCAGCCAATATTCCATATTTTCCATTTTCCTTTATTAGTCTGTTGCATGTTGTTGTCACTATCCTGCCCCCAGTAGCGCCAAAAGGATGTCCAATTGAAAGAGAACCTCCCCAGAGATTAAATTTGTCCATAGGCACTTTTCCAACGGCTTCACTTCGTCCTAAGTTTTTGATGGCAAACTCGTCGGAGGCCAGGGCCTTGATATTGGACAGTATTTGACCGGCGAAAGCTTCGTGAAACTCTAACACATCTATATCTTCAAATGACATCTTTTGGCGTTGTAACAGCTTGGATACAGCATAAGCTGGCCCTAATAATAGTTCATCCTCTAGT
>JAJCYJ010000828.1 GCA_029262975.1 Saprospiraceae bacterium | reverse complement strand
GCAGCTTGACCGGATCTTTCCAAAACATGTTTTATTGTATTTTCAACTATCGGCTGAATAAAGAAAGACGGAACTGCCAGATCAATTAATGTAGCATCAAAGTCGATATTGACGCTCAGCCGACCATCAAATCTCGTGGACTGCAAGTCTATATATTTTTGAAGATATAGAAGCTCTTCACCTAAGGCAACTTTCTGTTGGTCTATATTTCTCAATGAATAACGGAGAAGCTCTCCTAAATCGCCAAGAGCAAGGTCCGCAGCATTAACATCACGATGCATCAAAGTTGAAACAGACTGAAGACTGTTATACAAAAAATGTGGCTGCAACTGGTATTTTAAATTTTCTAATTGCACGCGAGAAAGTTCAGATTGCAAATGAGCATGTTGGATTTGAGCATCCTGGATTCTTCGATAAAAAAGATAGCCATACAGTATGGCCATTAGTACAAAATAGACTACGATACCATTACCAACATTTTGAAAATAATTTAGTCCAAAAAAATTATTCAATTTTAGCAATGAAGGATTTACAGCTGCAGTGACTTTAATTAATCCATATGTTAAAAAGATATTGACTAATCGTTGTAATGCGGATATAAGGATCGCAAAGAGTATGTGGTATACAAAAATTTGAAATTTTGATTTCGCAAAATTAGAAATTTTGAGAATCAAGAGAAGTATCAAGGGAGTACATAAGTACCACACAAATGCCGTACTAAAATTATAAATCAGTATAGCCAACCATCTTACTTCATTGCCACTGTACTGTTGAATTAATCCAGTATTAAGCGTCGTATATGAAGCTTGTAATATCCAAAGGACACCTGAAATAATCAGAAATTGACGCCAATTAATCGATATGTTCACAATTCAAATTACAGCAATTACACGCTAACAATCTTACTCTTCAGAATATTCTACCACTGATTAAGTTTACTTCACCCCTAAATAGCGTGAAGAAGATGAAGATTATATTAAAATCAACTTAGTTTGACTCTAAAATACAGAAATGAAAAATAAAATATTTTTTCTTGCCTTTCTTTTATTATCTGCGTCCCTGATGTACAGCCAGGAATTTACCATAGACAAAGGGCACACATTTGTTAATTTTTCGGTCAATCGGTTTGGAGCTGTTGATGTTCATGCCAGATTTAATGAATATTCCGGGACGATACAATTTGACGAGGCCCAGCATATGATTACGTCAGCAGAGTTTACTATAGAGGTAGAAAGTATTGATTCTGGACATGAAATAAGAGATGGTCATCTGAAAGGTGAAATATGGCTGAATGCATCCAAATATCCTAAAATCATTTTTAAATCATCCTCTATAAAAAGTACTGAAGAAGGGTTTTTGGCTACTGGCCTTCTTAGTATAAAGGGAGTCACTAAGACTATTTCATTGCCTTTTCAAATGACAGGGCCTGCAATTGATCCAACGAAACAAAACACCATTGGCATATCGGCATCCATTAATATCAACCGTCAGGATTATGGAATCAATTTTTCCAAACTCATGGATAATGGAAAATTATTCATCGGTAATGACGTACGCATTCATATCAGTGCTCTGGCCCAACAATCAACTAAATAATCATTTTTAAAAATTCATAACACCATCTATTGAAATCTGAATACTTCACAAACTAAATCAACAATATCAGGATATTAGGTCTACCTTTGCGCGCTTTGCCCAGAATTTAATTATGACATTTCAAGAATTACATCTTGTAGACCCCATTCTAAGAGCACTTAAAGACGAAGGATATACGCAACCAACCCCTATTCAGGAACAATCTATACCTATTTTACTACGAGGTAAAGATCTGCTTGGGTGTGCACAGACAGGTACCGGAAAAACAGCAGCTTTTGCTATTCCAATATTGCAACATTTATATTTAGATCGAAGATTAAATCAAAAGGGCCACAGAAAAATCAGGGCCCTTGTAGTCACACCCACCAGAGAATTAGCCATTCAAATCGCTGAAAGCTTTTCAACATACGGCAAATATACAGGTGTGAAAAACACAGTTATTTTCGGAGGTGTAAAACAAGGCAAGCAGACTGCTGCTTTGAATAGAGGTGTTGATATTTTAGTAGCCACACCCGGAAGATTACTTGATCTGATTGGTCAAGGTTATATCTCTCTGAAAGATATTAAGTATTCTGTTCTTGATGAGGCTGATCAGATGTTGGACATGGGATTTATCCATGATATCAAGAAGATTATCGCAATGCTTCCCCAGGAAAGACAATCACTTTTCTTCTCGGCAACAATGCCAGCGAATATTATTGAATTGTCACAAAAGATGCTTGGCCACCCGGAAAAAATAACGGTAAAACCAGAACAGGCTACCGCTGAGAAAGTGGAGCAAGAAGTATATTTCGTTAAGAAGAAGGAAAAAATAAAACTCCTTAGCCATTTGATTAAATCACAGTATAGTGATTCGATCTTGGTATTCTCACGTACCAAACATGGCGCCAATAAGATCGTAAAACTACTCGAAAGAGAAGATATCTCGGCCGAAGCGATCCATGGAAATAAATCCCAGCCTGCTCGTCAAAAGGCATTGGGAAATTTTAAAGACGGATCAACTAAAGTGCTCGTTGCCACAGATATAGCGGCACGGGGGATTGACGTCACCGACTTATCCCTGGTCGTCAACTACGATCTTCCAAATGTTCCTGAGACATATGTCCATCGAATAGGT
>JAJCYJ010000827.1 GCA_029262975.1 Saprospiraceae bacterium | reverse complement strand
GAATCAAATTGATTTTGGATACGTACATTGGCAAAAGTACCACTCATCATGACTTCATGATTGACGCGTCTCGAACCATAAGAATTAAACATATTTCGTTCAATGCCTTGTGATTTTAAATATTGGCCGGCAGGACTTTCTTCTGAAAAAGCACCCGCTGGAGAAATATGGTCTGTAGTTACCGAATCTCCCAGCTTTAACAATACTCGTGCATTTTCTATATTAGTGAGAGTATCGGGTTTGGCACTGATATTTTTGAAAAATGGTACTTCTTTTATATAGGTGGAATCGTCTCGCCATTCATAATCCAAACCAGTTGGTGCGGGCAGGTTTTTCCATTGTTCTTCCCCATCAAAAATCACTTTATATTCTTTTGCATAATCTTCTTTAGTGGTAGATGATTCGATGGCTTTTTGAATTTCATCTTGTGTAGGCCAGATGTCTCTTAAAAATACATCCTGACCATTGGCATCTTTAGTAAGTGGGTCTTCCAGTAAATTAATGTCTACACGACCGGCGATAGCATAAGCAACTACCAGCATAGGTGATGCTAAAAAGTTCATCTGAATTTTAGGGTGGATTCTTGCTTCAAAATTTCGGTTGCCACTCAATACGGAGGCCACCACCAATTCGCTTTTATCAATAGCTTCCTCGATATGCGGGGGTAAAGGACCCGAGTTTCCAATACAAGTCGTACAACCATAACCGACCACATGAAATCTCAATGCTTCCAAATCTTTAAGCAAACCGGCTCTTTCCAGATAATTAGTGACCACTTTAGAACCTGGTGCCAAAGAAGTTTTGACCCAGGGCTTCGCATCAATCCCTCTGGCTATTGCTTTGCGGGCTACTAAACCAGCCCCCAACATCACGGAGGGGTTGGAAGTATTGGTGCAGGAGGTAATCGCTGCTACCACAATCGAACCATCGCTTAATACATATTCCTGGTTGCCTTTACGCACACGGACCGATTTCATATTTCGGTCTTCTACCATCACCTCTACGTCATTCCGATTTTTTTCAGGTCTTAAATTCTCAGTGCGGGCAGTCCCCGAGCCACCCTCTGCATACCAGTCCTCCCTATCTTCCAATGGCACATAATCCCTGCCATGAGCTTCTTTTAATAACCTGCCAAATTGCCCTTTCAGGTCTTTTACCAGGATTTTATCCTGTGGTCGTTTTGGACCGGCAACGGAAGGTTCCAGTTTAGATAAATCTACTGTTAGCACATCAGAATATTCGATGTTTTCTTCGTTCGATCTCCATAGCATATTGTTCTTGCAATATTGTTCGACCAGGTCCAATTGTTCTTTTGATCGGTTGGTTTTTTCCATGTATCGGAGTGTTTGGTCATCAACAGGAAAATAAGTAACCGTGCAACCAAACTCTGGAGACATATTGGCAATAGTCGCCCGGTCGGGCACAGATAAATGGTCCAAGCCTTCTCCAAATACTTCTACGAAATCATTGACCACACCATAAGTACGTAGCTGTTTGGTGATTTCCAATACCATATCCGTAGCCGTAATACCTTCGGGAAGTTTACCCGTCAACTTAAGACCTATCACCTTTGGGCAAGAAAAATAAATCGGTTGTCCCAGTAATGCGGCTTCAGCTTCGATACCACCGACTCCCCATCCAATAACGCCAATGCCATTGACCATCGGTGTATGCGAATCCAAACCGACCAAAGTATCGGGAAATGCCCAACCATCTTTTTGTACAACTCCTTTGGCTAAATACTCTAAATTCACCTGATGGCAAATACCCATGCCCGGAGGTACCACTGTAAAATCTTCAAAAGAATTTTGTGCCCATTTCAAAAATTCGTAGCGTTCACTATTTCGTTTGTATTCGTATTCGACATTCTTTTTGTAGGCATAGTCCGTCCCGAAAAAATCCACTTGAACTGAGTGGTCAATAATCAAATCTACCGGCACTTTAGGATTAATTTTAGAACCGTCTTTGCCTTTCCTTATTGCTTCTGAACGAATGGCTGCAATATCCACGACCGCAGGCACCCCTGTAAAATCCTGCATCAGCACCCTGGCAGGTTTGTAAGGGATAGACTTTTCACTACCCTTGGGATTCCAGTTAATTAAGGTGTCTATATGTTCTTCGTTTACCAGGAAATTGTCATAATTCCTAAGGGCGTTTTCCAATAAAATACGGATGGAAAAAGGAAGTTTTTTGACTTGTGGAAAAGCGTCTGCTACTTTTTTCAGACTGATAAAATTCAGTTGGCCATTTTTAGTTTGTAGCGTGTCCTGATATTTTTCTTTGTCCTTTTTCATCTTATTATTATTTATGGTGTATTGATGTATTAATCCTTTTGGATGTGACTTTTACTTTACTCGTTACTTAGTAACAACAGATTTCAAGTTAAGGTTAATTAATCTAAATGGGGTATTAAACTCGATGTGTTTCAAATCTAAATCAACCATAAATCTGAATACACTTTGATGGATTCAATACGCTCTATAATTTATAACTACTGAATACCGGCACTAATCTTCCACCTCATTTCTTCATGTTCCATCGTCAGTCCTGTCAGAAAATCTGCTGTTCCTGTATCATTGTGATTCTCTTCGGTAGACTAAATCACCCCACGTATAAACATAATAATGGCTTCATCTTCAGTGAGAAGGAGCTTCAGATAGCCCTGGCACTTATTGCCACCTACATGTTGTTCCACTAGATGTGTCAATTGCAAGAATAACTTTTAAGTACCCGGTGTATATGAGACCAATTTTCGAATACTCTCTGGAACACTATCAACAATCCCTTTAATCGCAATATAGTGTTCGATTTAAAATTATAAAAAAGATGATTGAATCAATGGCCTTAAATACAGTTATGACTAAGGAGAAAAGGGAAGAGTAGGAATTGCTGTCGGGTTTGAGGCATGTTGTAAAGGGCAAGAAAAACAGGGAATGATATGGTTCCTTATTCCTTTGATGACCATGCCCACGGTGATTATGGCAATAAGTATTATGGCAATGTCTCATTTTTCCGGATATATCACTTTCATCGGCATTGGCATGCTCATATTTTGTACCAACATCGTCCCGACCATAGCCGAACAGTCAACAAAAACTAAAATTATTTTTTACCTGATTACCCTTTTGCTTCACTTAGTTGTTCCGCTTATTGTTTTTCTTATCGGATTGTTTGTTGGATAAAAAACCAATTGCCTGTGTTATCGTTTTTCAAATTCAGGACGATCAATACGCATGTCATTATACGATAACTTTTGGTTTAGAAAATTGCAAAAACCCCAGTGGTTTTTATTATAAAAACGGCATGTAAAGCACGGGCGTTGTACAGAAACAATGCCTACCCTATTGATTGGAATATAAGCTCTTATAGAGTAAATAAATTAATCGCAGCCCTCCATTTCGATTATAAAATAGCCCTTTTCTGTAATTTCAGCTCCCCATTCCGGTCGAAGGTTTTCTATATGGCAAAGTCTGCATTGGTTGGCAGTCAACGATTGACCTTCCTGGTCTTTGCTTTTCAAATAAGATTTTCCATATTTATATATGGTAGCGGTGTCGGTAATCTCTGTGGGGGCAATAATGTCAAAGTGCATGATGCTGCCGTCTTTTTTGGTAACGTAAGTGTCCCAGACTTTTATTTTTCTATTTGTTGTTTCTTTCATTCTATTTAATTGTAAACATCCGTAACACCCACTAAGATAAGGAGTGTTGCGACATTCAAAGTGAGGAATCCTAATTCATTAAGGTATTAAGGTATTAAAAAAGATTTAGCCTTTGACATCAGCCATAGAAGTTTTTTTAGATGAACTAGTTTGTTAATTGTTATCAACCAGATCTGTCATTTTTATTCGTTGAAAAACCAAATCCGACTGACTCCCTTCATACAAAATTCCTATCGTATTTTCATCTATGCTCGTCATGCAGGAATAACCCCTTCCTTTTCCTTCATCAATTAGGAAAAAGTTTTTTTCCTCCCAAGTCGTTCCTTCATCAGCACTAACTTTTATGGTTATATTTTGGCGAACATACTGATCGAAAGGATTAGAAAACAACAATACATCTTTACCATGATAAGTGTGTTTAATCAAACTTGCCATACAAACGGGTTCAGGTAACCCTTTGCGGGAAGTAGGATGTTCCGACCATGTTTTACCTAAGTCATTGGTTATTGCAACTGAACGTGCCCCCGTCCCATTTCGACCATTCGGTCCACTTCCGCGATCATCACGCATATTCAACATCAACGAATGGTCAGTCAGCTCGACAACTTGTGCTTCTGTGGTTTTGGATTTTGCACCGGTACCAATGTTCCATGTTTCGCCGTGGTCTTTACTGTAAATAATGGTGGCATGAGGCACCTCGTTTTTGTCTTTAAATTGAGCTGGAAAAACTAAGGTCCCATCTTCCATCATAATGCCTTTACCGGGTCCGTCCAGCAGGAGAAACCACCCTGGTTTTTTTATTTGTTCCGTAATGTTAATTGGCTCAGACCAGGTCAATCCATCATCTTCGCTTTTGACCAGCATAAACTGCCCTGTTTTCTGCGGGCTCAATCCTTGTTGCGAGGCAAACCAGGCACGCTTACCAGGATAACCATGTAACCACAAAGCAGCTACCCAAATGGTATTGGATTGACGGTCTATTAATATGGAGGGGTCGCCGATTCCATTTTCTTTTTGTGAGAGACCACCCCATTCGCCCATATCCATGATGACTTTCATGGGTTCCCAGGTTTGTCCCCCGTCGGTACTTCGATTCATACCGACGTCCACATCTTCCTGCAAGTCCACACTGCCATTACGGCGAATATCATAAACAGAAATGAGCGTTCCCTGATTAGTGGTAGCAAGACCGGGTATGCGGTAAGTATCCACGCCATCGTCATTGTGTTGCCGCAAGGCATGCCCCATACTTTTGGGTGCATTGTTTGTTGCCGCTCCGACTGAAACGGTCGTGCTATTGACAACCATTTTTGTAAAAACCGCATTAATCGCATGGTCTAAATCAGCATCCTCATTGAGTGCAATTGACAGCCAAAAGTAATTATCGCTACCCATTAACTTCTGGTTTCCAATTAGGCTTATTTTTTTAGAAACATCAGTTGCCACTGCAAAAACATTTTCAGTAGAAAACTCTTCTTCATCAGCGGAATAAAAAACGGAAACTTTTTTTATAGTTTCTAAGTTTAGTGTTCCATCTAAATTAACGAACAGTTTTTCAAGGCTTGAATTTTCTTTTGACTTCGGTTTGATATTAATTCTAAAAACGGGATTGTTTTCTTTTCCAATTAAAACAGGATATACGGGCGAGTATGCTTCTACGGAAAGCAAATCATAATCAGGAGGTAAATCCTTTTTAGCGCAATTAACCAGGAGGAAAACAAGAGAGAATAGGAGGGGATATTTAAAATGTTTTTTCATGTCTGTTTTTTTTAAAACTAATGCACATATTTTTTAATTAATGAAGTCCACCGCTGGTATCCTTCTCCGGTTAGATGCACACCGTCATTGCTCAAACTGATATCCAGTTTTAGATTTTCATCCATAAAGGAAGTGTGAAGATCAATGTATTCGTAGTTCCCTTTTATTCCTTTTTGCAGGGCTTGATTTATGACTGTAACCTCTTTCCCTTTACTTGTGTGTCCACTAAATTTTCCATAGTAATCGTTGACGGGTAAAATACTTTGGACATAAATAATTGTTTGTGGACTCGCTGTATTAATACCAACCACAATTTGACTAATATTTTTAATAATGGAATCTGTCGTAATTCCTCTCGCCAGGTCATTCACACCAATCATCAAAAAAACCTTTGAGGGCTTGGATTCTGTGATTTCCATCAATCGGTCTAAAACACCCCGGGTGACATCTCCGCTAATACCTCTGTTTTTAATTTTTTTGTTGCCAAACGCTTCGCTCCATTCACAACCATCCGTAATGCTATCACCAATAAAAATGATTTCATTTTTATCGTTGGGCAAGTTTTCAAAATGTGACTTTTTTTGATGATAATAAGTAGAGTGGTCAGTTCTATTTCCTTGTGACCACAAAAAGGAAGTATTTAGAAAAACACATAAAAAAAGGAGCGATGTATTTATCATAATTAAATCTGGCTGCAAAATTCAAAAAAACCAAGCTCCTTCAATTCTTCTTTTAGAGCTTCAACTTGTACTTCTGTCAGAGATGAAATTGGCGGACGAAACCATCCACAATCCAGACCTATTAATTTCATAAAAGCCTTGCCAGCGCCTGTGCCGCCATATTTCATCAGTAATTCCACCATTTGTACGGCTTTGAATTGCAAATTTTCGGCTCTTTTTAAATCCCCTTTCTCAAAGGCTTTGATAACCTGATTGTAAAGTGGGGCGGCATAATTATAAGTACTACCAACTGCCCCTTTTGCACCAATTGCCAAGCCAGAAAGCAAACCTTCGTCAGTACCCCAAAGGATATCGTATTTGCCGTTTTTATAGCGCGTGCAAGCATGAAATTCCATAATGTTTGGATGGGTATATTTGATGCCCGCCAAATTTGGAATTCGCTCATCTGCCAATTTTAAAAAATCCAGCATGGAAAAATGCCCACCTGTCAATGCAGGAATATGGTAATAATAAAAAGGCAGTTCAGGAACGGTGTCTGCGATCTGTTTACAAAAATCTACCAACTGTTCGGTTGAAGCTGGTTTGAAATAATAAGGACAGAGGATAGAAATGCCATCTAAACCATGCGCCCGGGCATAGACCGCAAGTTCCTGCATTTCTTTTAGAGAGGTGCCGCCGAGCATAAACAAGGCCTTAACTTTATCACTTTTGACTTTGCCCCATTGCTCTATCACTTGTTTTTTTTCTTCCAAACTAAGCGATACTCCTTCACCAGTCGTACCGCAGATAAAAGCTCCATTGACCTCATTTTTTTCATATAATCGAACCAACTTTTCGATTTGCTCCAAGGCCAATTCCCCCTGATCATTCATTGGGGTAAACGGGGCGGCTATCAAGCCGATCAATTTTTTCATCAATCTTTATTGTTTTTTTAAATTATAATAAGTGTATTGCATTTTTTCTTCTTCGTGTTGCCCAAAAAACATACTCGCCACGTAACCGATTGCAATACTTGAAAACATTCCTGTGAATGCATACATAAGTAAGTGGACAGAAGTATGTTCTTTGATCAAATATTGGCATAAGCCGCTGACTAGCAATCCAATCAGCGCACCCGTCCCATTTGTTTTTTTACTGAAAATACCCAGCACGAATATACCTCCTAGCCCTCCGGCAAACAGCCCGACTATCAAATTGAAATGATCCCATAATGAGGAGATCCCCCAAGAAGCCATCAGCAAGGCAAGTGTTGTGCCTATTATGCCAATAATAATGGTGATACTTCGAGCCATTTTCAAGTAAGAAGCCTCGCTGCCTAATGGACGGAGACGACGGAAAAAGTCTGTCGTCACCACGGTCGCAACAGAGTTCATGCTGCTATCGAGACTGGACA
>JAJCYJ010000826.1 GCA_029262975.1 Saprospiraceae bacterium | reverse complement strand
AGCGAAGAGGCTTAGATTAAAATACCACATTCCTTACCGATTATTATCTTCGGATAATACCACAGGCGATCTTAGATCGCCTGTTTTCGTTATAGATAGCTGTCACTAAAATTATTTTTGCTTGGCTTGATCTGAGTCAATCTAAATTTTTCGCGTACCCCTGTTAATTTATTTCACTTACCCAATTGTACCGCGCCCTGCATCGCCTTGTATCGCTTGTCCCAAGCTGAAGCATCTCCATTCAAATGGTCATCAATATGGACGACATCTTTTACCCTGAACGCTCCTCCCCAGCGAAGAATGGGATCGTCTATGATGGACTTAATGAAGCTTTTAACGGGTAATGCAACACTTGGATATTTTGCTAAGTATTCAGAATCAGCATGACGGCCATTGTTATAGACGATATTCATGTCAATGGCGTGACCTGCAAGATGATTAGAACGACTAGTAGGTTGAACTATGGCACCTTGTACATTGGTCGTAGTACGGAAAGAACTGGTGACATATATAAAGACTTCGGCTTGTTCTGCATACGCATTTATCTTTTCGAGCATGGGAACAAATTTTTTATCAGATCGGCAAGGTGTACCTCTGAATCTTGATCCTTGATATAAAACCAAAGGAGATCCTCCGCCAGGAAGGTTATTAGACGCTAAATCACTCCAATTTTTACCATAGAATTGATTGATGTGTTTGATTAGAAGGTTGACCAAAGGTCTCGTTAACAAATCACCATCTGATTGGATGCCATTGTCATTAGCATATGCGATCACGGCATTCCTGGTATTATCTCCGTAAAGACCATCAGCGCCGGACTTTGAAAACTTCAATTGATCTTCGTAACCCAATTCATTGAGGAATACTTGTATTGCTGAAATACTCATAGGTGAACCCTTGGAAAAGTACTTTTTAGTCCTAAAGTCAGATTTATAAATAGACCATAAGACGTACATGTCCGGAAGAAAATCATGACGTTGTAGTATCAATTTGGCCATCCGTTTCGTGACCTTAGTGCCATTCGAAGTGTACTTGTTTTTATCAGCGAAGCTAGCAACTGCTGAAGAAGTGGCCTTACCATAATCTCCATCTGCCTGGTATTTGTCCCATTTCAATTCTTTGCTAAATCCTAATTCGAACAGAATCCGTTGGAGGTCGGTTATTAATTCCTTATTCGTAGATCCCTGGTATAATGACGTACTGATATCTCCATTCTTAAGGGCATCTTCGATTAATTTGGAACATTCCATATATGTGAATTTGATTTATGCAGAAAATACTGAAGATGAAATTTATGTATAAATACAGAGCGGCAAGAATTCCTTTTAGCAATATTTAAAGATATGAAAGCTTGTGTAGAAACCGATGATTATTGATTTATCTGAATCCCTTCGGTCAACTCACTAAAAAAAGATTCTAATTCTGCCTTAGTCATATTGACAAATTTAGAATCCTTGACCTCTTGTTTGTATCTATCGAACAATTTAATGGATGTTAAATCATAAGACAAATATCGGATCGTGGTGTCCGTTATAAACGCTCCTTCGTAGTAGGGTCTGTCAAAATCAAATATTGACTGTTTTACAATTATGAAGCTGAATACAGTATCTGTCCAATAGGTATAGTTCAGGTTTCCTGTTTCTCCATAAAGCCAAAAATCCAGGACGATGTATTCTTTTTCTTTTGAACGTGAAATAGACAGCATCCCTCCATCGGTTGAAAATTCGGTTAACATCAAGGTGTCTGAAGTGAATTTTGATTTATTCTTTTCGAAATCCTTTATATAGTCAAAGTTTGCGAGGTTGGAATTAGGGGGCACTTTAGTTGATAAAATGCTGTTTGATTCCTTTTTCGTGCATCCACAAATCAAGAAGATACAAATGATGACTATTATAAATACGCTGTCTTTTACCATACCTAAATATCCACCGGCCATATAAGACAAAGATTAGAAAAGTTTGGCCGATGAAGTCGCTGAATTGTCTTTGTTTAAATATGTGCTAAAGCATGGCATGATCTGAGTCAAACTAAATTCTTCGCTTGCCTATATTTTCAAGGACGTTTTTCAAAAATGTATCTCTACCATTAAACTCGTAATACCACTTCGGGATGCAAATGACAAAACCAGATGTGTTGAGTAAGTCAAGAAAAAAATTGTACTCTATAACATCCTATAGGTAACTAATCACGTTCTTGCTCTGAATGTGATTTCCTATACCAAATATTAATGTCCGCTATTTATGTTGTATTGATCAACTCCTTTTTTAATAGATTTACGCATCTTAATAATTACCAGACACTTATGAATATTGATAAAATGTATTATTCTGCCTGGAGTGTTTTCATTTTTTGTGCTTGTTTTGCCACTTCGGCTTTTAGTCAAGATCAAACCGGAATCTTTTTAGGATCTGGAGCCAAAGTCGGTGAAATGACCCATCAATCGGCCATCATTCATGTTCGACTAACAGAGTTACCAAGACAGAACAAACAGATGTTGATCCCCGGAGCCCCTGGAAAAGTGAGGGTCAGGTATTCAATGAATGAACAGATTAATAATTCAAGTGTAACGGATATTCTATTCGCCGATTCATTAGCGGATTACTCTGTTCAATTTAAGCTAGATGGCCTGAAATCAGGAATAAGATATTATTATGTAATAGAATATTGCAAGCCTGATTCAGATAACTTTAAAGTTTCTAAAATTCACTCCTTTCTTACGGCACCGGATCCTGACGAACGCAAACAGGTGCGATTTCAAGTGACCACCTGTCAGGATTATCGAGGACAATCGACCTATGCCTTCATGTCAGATGAGCATCCTGACTTTTTAATTTCAGCAGGTGACAATGTATATTATGATGGAGCTGGCAATGC
>JAJCYJ010000825.1 GCA_029262975.1 Saprospiraceae bacterium | reverse complement strand
TAAAAATTTAAGCGTCACAGGAGCATACATACAAAAGGAAATCCCACAAATTGGCGAGCTATGGACTGGATCAACTGATAAAAAGGAGATTCGTTCTTTATCTCAAATTGCTTTTAGTGCAATTGAAAAATTCATCAGGTTTGCTGAAAACGACTTGCCTAATTCAGATGCTAAAGTATCATTAGGTCGGGATGAATATGCACGGCGGTTAGCCCTTTATACAGATGGTGATATGACCCCTGAAAGGTTGGCTCAATTAGCACTGAAAGAAATCGAGGTTGTGAGAGATCTAATCAGAAATGTTTCTGAACTTTATCTGACAGAGCAATATAGGGATATAAAGCTATCTGAACAGTGGATTGATAATGTTATGCAGGCATTTAAAGACATGGAAACTGACGTGCCCAAGAATGGTTCTGAATATCTTGAATTCTGGTTAACGCTTACTGATTCAATCACTCAATTCATTTCAAAAGAGCAGATTGCAACTTTGCCAAATTTCCAGACCCTTGAGATTAAATCGGCCCCTGAAAGTGCCGGCCCTGCGGCGAGAATTGGATGGGTCAGCAATGCAAGCGTATTTGATCCAAATCCTGTAACTACCCTGTTTTTGCCTTCGATTCCTGATACTTTTCCGGTTCGAGAACAACTTGACTTTTGGGCTTCATTTAATAAACCATTTAATCGATTTATAGTCATCCATGAATTGTATCCAGGACATTATATGCAAGGTAAAATTGCGCGTGAAAACCCGCATAAAATAAGGCATCTTTTCCCATATGGCCCCTATGCTGAAGGTTGGGGTACTTTTGTTGAAAGAGTTGTGCTTGATGCGGGCTGGGAGAAACAAAACAAATTAACTTTTCTAGCGCATTTGCGAAAGCGATTAGAAAATGCTAACAGGGCTTACACATCAGTTATGGTTCATTGTGAAGGGTGGAATGAAAAGGCTGTACAAGCCTTTTCGATAGATATGTCATTATTAGCTCCGCAATTTGCGAAAAGCCTCTGGGGTAGATTAATAAGAAGCCCGATGCAGATGACTTCGTACTTTGTGGGTGGTGAACAATTTAAGAAGTTGTTAGAATTTGAAAAAAGACGATTGAAGAAAGACTTTAATTTGAAATATTTTATGGATACAATACTTCGCGCTGGTGCGATTCCAATAGACGAATTTGAACATATTTTAAAGAATAATAATTGAGAAAACAACTAACCTGATGTACGTTAAATTTAGTAAAATTGTTTAGCAGGTAGTAATAATGAAGAATGTAAAATGAAAATAGAAACGACGGAACTTCAACCTGGTTACCACATATCAAAAGTTATCAAGGGAGGATGGCACCTGGCCGGCGGACATGGAGTTATTGACGAAGTAGAAGCGATCAATGATATGCACGCTTTTGTCTCATCCGGAATTACAACATTTGACTGTGCTGATATTTATACAGGAGTGGAAGAGTTAATTGGAAAGTTTATAAGGAAATATAAATCTGAATTTTCTTCTGGTAATCTTCCACCAATACAAGTCCATACAAAATATGTTCCAGATTACAATACATTAGAAACCCTCACCCGTGCCGATACTGTCAAGATAATTGATCGATCGTTAATGCGATTAGGTGTAGAGAGAATAGATCTTGTTCAATTTGCATGGTGGAATAATGACGTGCCCGGCTATGTTGAGACAGCTCTACATCTTGCAGAATTGAAAAAGGCCGGAAAAATCAGATATTTAGGTGTAACAAACTTTGATGCCTTGCATCTGCGAAATCTTATCGAAGCTGGAGTTCCAATTGTTTCTAACCAGGTTCAATATTCTATTTTAGATCATCGCCCGGAATCGGAATTAATCGGTTTGTGCAATGAGCATAATGTTGCATTACTGTGTTATGGAGTACTGGCGGGAGGATTTCTGAGTGATCGATATATAGTGAGTACTGAGCCAAAACCTCCTCTTGAAAATCGTTCACTCGTCAAATACCAATTAATAATAAATGAATTTGGTGGCTATGAATTATTTCAGGAATGTCTTCATATAATGAGAAAAATAGCCAATAAGCACGAGAAGAATATCGCTCAGATTGCCGCTAAATATATTCTACAAAAACCCTCCGTGGCAGGTGTAATCATTGGATCAAGAAATCGGATTCATCTCGATTCTTACAAAGACTTGTTTTCATTTAATCTTGATGCTCATGATCTGTTGGCATTAGCCCGGGCGATCAGAAATGCTGAAGGACCTTCCGGACCGGTTTACGAATTAGAACGAAATAAAAGTGGCAAACATGGTAAAATCATGAAGTATAATCTGAATGAACAAAATCATTAAATGAAACTTTCTGAATCGGAAAAGGATTCTTCCGGAAAATTGGATTTTTACGGAGGTGACTTTTCAGCTATTTTGCCATTTATTGTTTTTGTCTCCGGGGTTGTTATTATCGCGCTCTCAGGAGCTCCTGATGAAAAGGGATTTTGGCCTGTACTTATGTTGTCACTGGCCATAGGGTTACTTTTAGCGAAAGACAAGAATGCCTTTTCAAAAATAGTGATTAAAGGAATGTCCCAGGAAATCGTAATGATAATGATAACAGCCTGGATGATTGCTTCTGTCATCGGTGTGCTTATGTCCATTACGGGTTTTGTTGAGGCATTGTCCTGGATCGCGGCTCAATTACATGTTGGAAGCGTAGGTTTTGTAATGCTAACATTTGCCATATGCTGTATTGTTTCTTTGTCCACGGGTTCAAGTTTTGCGACTATCCTTATTTGCGGTCCAATTCTTTATCCTGCAGGAGGGCTCATGGAAGCGCATTTACCGACATTAGCCGGAGCAATCATCGGTGGAGCTACTTTCGGAGATTTTATCGCTCCCATATCTGATACTACAATAGCCAGTGCACTCAGCCAAAAAGCTGAAATAGGAGCTACAGTGAAGAGTCGCATTAAATACATCATTCCTGTGCTTGTGCTGGCTTCTATATTATACCTCGTAAGTGCCTGGATTTCATTCGTCGAACCTACTCTTGACAGTTTCACTCTATCGGGCAGCCCAAAAGGATTACCGATGCTCCTGGTCCCCTGTTTGATCATTTATTTATTTCTCAAAGGCAAACATCTTCTATATGGACTCATGTATGGCTTGATACTAGGGGTGCTTATCGGTCTCACATTTGATCTGTTACCTCTTGAAAAATTATTCTCTTTAAATCTGGAGAATTTTAGTGCTGAAAGCTTTGTCATCGATGGTTTAAATCGTGCCGTAGGCATTAGCTTTTTTACAATTTTACTAATGGGATTAGTTGAAGCGCTAAAAGCAAGCGGACTTATGTCACGATTAGTTAATTATGCATCTTCTAATAGTCATTCAGTAAGAGATTCAGAATCATGGATAAGTGGCGTTGCAGGGATCTCCGTTCTTTTGACAACGCACAGCGTTGTGGCTATACTTATGGTAAGCGACTTCGCCAGGGAAACAGGAGACAAAATGAACATTTCTCCAAGAAGACGAGCCAATCTACTTAGTCTTGTCGTCTGTACATTTCCATTTCTATTTCCTTATTTTATTCCTGTTATTCTTATGGCCAATATGACCAAGACCGGTGAAGAATATGGTATCCCATCTGTACCACCACTGGAAGCCGGTCTTTATAATTTCGTAGCTTGGGGACTACTTATTATGATATTTGTCGTTGTATTATTTGGATTCGGAAGAAGACAGGATAACGAACATTTGCAAGAGGATAATTGATAATTGAGTGCTCACTTATATATATTCGGCGATTAAAAAGGCCATGAGCATAAAATAAAATGATATGTCTAAACTTCGAAAAGATCAATTTGAGCTATACGATTTAAAAGTATGTGTAGAAAAGATCGATGGCCATTGTACTTGTAATATGGCCATAGGAGACTCATTTTACATAAAAGGGGGCAAAATTTCACTTCCTGAAGGATCAGACTTTTGCCTTTATGCACTGCAATCCACCATTCCCTTGTTACCCGCCAAACAAAGAATGTCACATCCGGCTGATTGGATTGAAACTGACTCAAGAGTAGTTTGTCCCGACCCTGCGTGCCAGCTAGTTATGCGTATTGACCGGGTTCAAAAAAGGACTTTAGATCATGACGATGTCAGTCCGGTCAAATGGGATACGATTCAATAAATTGACTCTTTTGTATAGCTCCTATATGCATGTTGGATTAGAAGCCGCGCAATGTATCTGCCGGATTCACTTTTGCCACGCGCCATGTCTGAGATCCAATACTTGCCAGTCCAAGAAATAATACAATTACCAATCCTGATAATAATTCCACTGGACCGATATTCACTCTAAAAGCAAAATTTGCCAAAATTACCTGGTCGAATAAAAGATAGACAATGGGTATGGCAATAAATGAGGCGATAGCCAGAAGTATATAAAACCGTCTGGATAAAGAGAAGAATATC
>JAJCYJ010000824.1 GCA_029262975.1 Saprospiraceae bacterium | reverse complement strand
TCAAATTCTGAAGGCGCTTTCAAAACCTTGTACATAATTGATTTTAGAAAATTTACTGGATTGGAAATTGTTGATCCAGGAGAGGATCCTTGCTTCAATCCTTTTTAGGGGGCAAAGGATTAATGCCAATAGAATCTTCGGGGCAAAAGGCGGGTGATAAATTAAATAGGAAAAGAACTGGGAAAAATTTAATGCCATGTTCCCGGGTAGCCTTGGAATCAGAATATTGATCCAAATGTTCTTTTAATCTCCGCTTGGTGACTTTTCACTTTACTATTTAGTCAAGAGGCCGTTGTGCTCAAATTGAAAACTTTGATTCAAGAAAGCATTTCATTTTGAACACACATCGCTAGAATGCCAATCCCTAATATTTTATTATCTTAGACAGACCGGGAAGGAAATCATCCGGACAGTCCGAACGATTTCCTTCCACAGGATTATTAGTGCATCAATCAAACCAACAAAATGAAATCACCTGACTACAAAGTCTATGTTATTTCCCTCATAGCCCTGATCATTTTAATCGGAAGTAATCCCCCTGATTTTTTCAAAAAAATCGAATCGCTCGACAATCAATATCCAAGCCAGTCGGAATATTCCTTTGCACATGGTAGCTTGATGATTCCTCCCATTCATGACACAGATTACGGTTGTGATAAAGGTACCCCGGTGCCGGATTCGCTTTGTGTGCCAGCAGCCCCTAATTTTTATTTACAGGATTATGAAACCAAATTATACACCTTCATTCTTAATCGGGATTATGCACAAATGGGGTGGTGTGAGGATGCTAAAGTGCGGGATACAGGGCCCTGGATAAAAGGTGTATCATATGGCATTCATCCTGCTGTGAAGATTTATTATTCTCCCCGGATGATGTATTGGTTGACCGGAAAAAAAAGATATTGGAGCGGCGCAAAAAAGAATAAAAATCCTCGTTCGGGTGAGGTTCCGCCAGGAGCCATGATTATCAAGGAAATGTTTGCTCCTCCTGCAGAGATCTATACACAACTGGATAGTCTATTTTCAAATAGTGAAGATCCAGATTGCAACAATGAAGCTGCATATGACTCCCTGCTCAATACGCTGGTCTCGGGTTGGGCGATTATGGTCAAAGCCAGTGATGATTCTAAAGATGATTGGTTTTGGGGCTCTGTCTCGCCCCAATTAAAAGATGAATCGATCAGTGCTGCTGTTCGGCGCCAACTGGATGATTATTCTCATGTCCTGTATTCAGGATTTGGTGTAGTTTGCTTGAGGTGTCATGCCTCCGCTGAAAAAGAATATACATTCAGCGATGAAAATAATATCAGCGGAAAGGGCATTTTGGAATTTCGTGACGACAACTCCTGGCGAAACCAGGGACATATGTTGGGCACAGAGAAAGACCCAGCTAAATGGGATGGGCCGCTTGTCAAAATCCTGGAGAACGATTGTATCAATGACAGCCTGGTCCGTCAGCTTTTTTTACTGCCACAAGAACTACTCCCATGGACAGATCAGAATATCCCTGATTGGAAAGATTATATGGAAGCACATATGCCTCCTGTCGATCCATCCAAAGACGAAGTACAATCAGACAGACTGGCCAGTGTAAATCCCGATTTTGTGGCAACTTATCCCGAGATAAATCCGGCTAAGAGCAAAAAATTTCGTTCGTTCCCAGACCAATGGGCCGATCATGTAATTCCGGGACCTGATGGTCCGGAGCAATACATCACTTCTGATAATTGTTACGGCTGTCATGGAGGACTGGGAGGAGATCCATACGACATAGCCATGTTTATTAAGACAGGGCCTAATTATGGAGATGGATTCAATGTCTCTGAATATGGTGAATGGAGATGGTCTCCAATGGGTCTGGCTGGAAGGGATCCCATATTTTATGCACAGCTGGAAAGTGAAATGGTTCTTCTTGAACAAGATGCCAAAACAGGGGGACTATTACATGGCTCATTAACGGATAACAAACAACAAGTTACCAATACCTGTCTGAGTTGCCACGGCTCAATGGGACAGAGGCAACTAATGCTTGATGCCAAAAATAAAAAGTATAAAAACCAAAAGCTCGATCCTAATTTTAATGTGGAATATATGTACTTGTATGAGGCGCTTTCTGCTGATGATACCATCATCAATAACGAGCTGTATAAATATCATAAGTATGGAGCATTGGCTCGAGAAGGAATCAGTTGTACTACCTGTCACCACATCGATCCACCTGATCCTTCGGAAGTCGCCAATTGGAAAACAGGAAAAGATTGGTTGACCGCAGAATCTGATACAACCGAAGCGTATTTACTATTTAATAATACGACCGGACAATACAACTATGGACCTGCCAATGTAATAAATGGTCCATTTGAAAAAGTAAAGACTTATCCGATGAAGAATCAGATGGGCATTACACCAAAATACAATGAGTTCATTACGCAATCCGAAATGTGCGGTTCCTGTCACAGTATTAATTTGCCCAACATCGGCTTGAAAGTGGACAAATTTCCTATCCTGAACGCTGCAGAGAAAAATAAAACACTAAAATCCTATAATCACACAATTGAACAAGCCACCTACCTGGAATGGAAAAACAGCGCTTATTCTATAGAAGGATCAGGTTATAAGTCATGTCAAGGTTGCCATATGCCAGGAGGTTTTAAAAGTTTGGACGGAAATATTGATATACCCCAATTGACCACCAAGATTGCTTCAATCCAGGATAATACCTATCCAGACGTCGCCGGATTGGCTGGACCAGACAGCGTCAATATCACTTTGCGACCTGACTACAAGAGACATGAACATGTAGGGTTGAATGTCTTTTTGTTAGAAATGTTTGACCAATTTCCAGACATCCTGGGTGTTACCAAAGACGATTATATGACCTCCGCAACGACTGGTAATGCATTAGCTATTGAAAATATGATTAAGCAGGCCCGGGAAGAAACAGTAAAAATGGAAATAGAAGTAAGTAATACATCTGATGATAGTATTGATGTCGTGCTTTCTATTAACAATCTGACAGGTCACCGATTTCCTAGTGGTGTTGCCTTTAGACGGGCCTTCATCGAATTACTGGTACAAGACGGGTCAGAAATTATTTGGGGTTCTGGCCGGACCAATTCCGTCGGTGTGATTGTCGATGAAAACGGACAACCTCTTAAAACTGAATTTCTTCCTAACTCATCGTCTTATCAACCGCATTATCAATTGATAAGGGATCAACGTTCTGTTCAAATTTACGAGGAGTTAAACATGGATGTAGACAGCCAGTTCACTACTAGTTTTATTCACCGCGTCCATCCTATAAAAGACAATCGAATTTTACCCAGGGGACATAGACACTCATCAGTATATGATGGTGATGGAGATGTAATTTATCAATTTATGCAAGCCACCGATCCCGAGGGTGAGTCGATTGAAGGGGACACCTGTTATGTCAAGAAGGAGGAAAACAAGGAAAGGTTATTTGACGGAAAGGATATAATTAGCTACCGGATACCATTCCCGAAAGGCGGCTTGTCCAATAATTTAATTGTAAAAGCCACAATGTATTCACAAGCGATACCTCCTTATTGGCTCCATCAAAGATTTACGCTGGCACCGGATGGAGAAGCAACAAAGAGGTTATACTACTTGACCAGTAATCTCAACCTGGAAAATACCGCCATGAAGGACTGGAAACTGCCGCTGGTCTCGGAAGGAATGAGCTATAATCAACCGGCGAAAAAGTGGAAGCAAGTGAAGATGAAAGAGTGATTTAAATCGGGAAGTTTGCTCTTAAAAAATGAGCATAATAAAAGCCAGTCTCTAATGCTTAGGACTGGCTTTTATCTTGGTTAAGTTTGAATACCCTGAAAATTGATTTTGCTCTTTGTAATTGTATTCATAAGGGTTCTTACTAACAATCTAACATTCATTGGTTTCCAAGAGGATTTAGTTTTCAGATCGAGCTAGGTGAATTGCATATCGTCCGTAGTTATGGATTCTATATAATTAGGGACATTCGGGAGTAAGGAGGAGAGTAGAAAATTTATAAAGAAAACGAAAAGTTCTTAGAATGGCGGGCGTGGAAAGCCGCATGATGTGAACGAAATGAAGTCTTGAAAAGACCTTTGACGATAGTCTAAGATGAAGAGCCTGCCGACCTTTG
>JAJCYJ010000823.1 GCA_029262975.1 Saprospiraceae bacterium | reverse complement strand
TGCACGTATGAGGTCATACTGCTCTTACGCCAGACCTTTAAGCACACCTGCTTTGCAAGCAGGCCCGGCATGGCCGCAGCGCCATATCAGCCATAGCACACACGCCCCCTGACCTAGCGCCCTGCGCTGTTTGAAGTTTGTAACTTCAAACCCTTATTCTATATTAGTTCGAAGTCACAGACATTCGAACAGCGGAGTATTTAGTGAGGCCTAATAAAAATCAAAGACAAGCCGAAAACACAGTTTTCTAAAGAATGCCATTTGATTATAAAAACTGGAAAAGAGACTTTTCCAGTAGCGGGGTGCTTAGGTTCAATCCTCGCCCAACGGAGGAATCCCCCGCCTTCGGCACCCCCTTTGGAAAGTGGGACATTTGCATTTGCTGCGCTATTTATGGTCCTCCTTTCAAAGGAGGTGGCCGCAGGTCGGAGGATTAGCTCATGCCACCAGCACCCTCTAAGAATTGGGATTTTTAGCATCTTAGCATCCTACTCGGGCTTACATCTTCACTCCCTTCGTGCGCTGTCGCACTCGCCCCTACGGGATCAGTCGTTCATCCTTCGTAAAGAGTCTGTCCCGCGCCTTTCACGAGAAGGTGGCCAAAGGTCGGAGGATTATACCTATCTCTCACACATGCCAAGAATGTTCGACAACTATAATTCTAATTAGAATCTTTCGAAAGTAAAAACTGGAAAAGAGACTTTTCCAGTAGCGAGGATTGTATTTTAAAATGATTTGTGTGTATCATATATGAGGACGTAGGTGCAACCTACGCCCAACGAGGTGGAATTTCAGTTGGCGACATTTTTGACCTTTTCAAAAATGGTGACAACTGATCACACCCATCTACTCAGGTACCAACAATAACCTTTCATAACTCACAGACTCCACCTTTTCACGACTATAAAAAAGCGGGAAAAATCTATCCTTTGCCCATAACTCAAAGAGGTTTTTATAATGCGGATGGTCGGGATTTCCATTTTGTCCCGGTGTATTAGTGGCCAGGGTATGATCCCAATTACCAGTATCTACGATAACTCGAAATGATGCCCCGGAAGGCTGATTATCCTGGCTTCCTGTATTGTTCACGGTAAGACTATTACCACCACGTGGTGCCGGTCCAACATCCAGTTTTTTCCTCATTTGTTCGGAGACAGCATTGCTTAGTGGATGTTTTAATAAGGCATGTTTATATGCAGTTTGACCATATTGCCATTTCGTCATATCTGTTCCCAACTTGCCGCTCAATTCTGTAATTGTACTATTCAGCGCATTGACTAACAACTGATCACGTCCTGCAATCGGATCCGATCCAAAATCTCCATCCGGCAAATAAAGTATTTCAATTACCCTTTTCATTTGAAGGGATAAATACTCATCTACTTCTGCCGGAATTTTTACATCATTGACTGCTCTTCTTAATTGTTTTTCTAATTCATTATAAATACCTGCTTCTACAGATTCAGGAGAGAGTTCAAGATCCCAATCCAATAATAATTTTCTCGCTTTTTCCGCACGCGGATTCGGTATTTGGAGCGTCTGATACAGACGAATTATCTGTCGCGCAGGCACAGAGTAATAATCGGTCTGAAGTGCTGCCATATCTGCCATACTATGACTTCTACCATTTTGTAATACCTCTTTTACACGGTCTCCACGATATGGGTCAGACCATTGATAAGCGACCGCATCCCAATAGGGATAATCTCGTGGTGTTACATTTTCATTGGAAGTATTGATGATACCACTTTTAGGATTATAGATGGCTGGCTTGGCGATAATCGGCAGGTATCCACCCCACTCATATCGGCCATCTCCGGGTATAGGGATCAACCCACTCCATCCTTGTCTGACCGGGGCTATGCCCACTGCCTGCCAACCTATATTTCCATTCTTATCCCCCCATATCATATTTTCACCCGGGATGTGGCTATAATTGCACGCAGCCTTAAATTCTTCCCAGTTTTTCGCCTGGTTCATCCTAAGACTGGCCAGGTAAGGAGATCCTCCTACTTCGAGCCAGCCACATCTCATGGCATAGGCCACATGATTTTCTTCATCTATTTTCGTCACGGGACCATGTCGTGTATAAGCATGTGTCACGATTTCCGGCTCCCTGTCTTTAACAGGGATGGTATCCTTTATTAATATCATCGATTCCCAGCGACTCTGGTATTTATACTGGTGAGGATTGTCCGGATGTAACTCATATACATATAGATCTTCTGCATCTGTGCCATAAACAGTCAAGCCCCATGCACCATGTTGGTTATGTCCGATAGATATCCCGGGAATCTCCGGTTCTCCCCCACCGATCACATCCCAACCAGGAGCCACCAAATGTGCCATATAGCGTAGGGAGGGTGTAGATTGTCTGCGATGAGGATCATTGGCCATCACGGGATATCCAGATTCACTGCGGTCTCCATCGATCACCCAATTATTACTTCCTATATCATTAATGTCCTCTTTGATCCATTCTTTGTAGGATGCCTCATCAAGTAAGGCAAGGTCGCTATATTTATCGATGTCGTTTTGATGACTTGCTATAATATCATCAGGTGTGAATTGAACCGATCTCCTAAATGCATGATACGGCGCAATAACATCTTCAAATAACAAATCAGTGTTAATGGCAGGATCGATATCAAGATTTGGATCCTGCGGATGTAGCCATGCCAGCTCTTTCACTTTCTTAGCACCAATCTTTGAAACGGCCCTGACAATTTCTAATTCACTGTCAATATTGCCCAGTAAACCCTGGTGTCTTGAGATTACCACTGCAGGTGTCCATTTATGTGGTTTGATCCCCAGCAATCTGAATTCTACAGGTAATTCATCCTCATGATTCGATATATAATCGATGTAGCTATTCACCCCTGCGACATATGCCTCAATGATTAACTTTCCATGAGGATGATAATGATTCATCTCCTGGTCCATGTCTCCCCGGAATTGAAATAACCTGCCTCCTATATCTCTCTTTAATTCTCTTTCGCCTAAAATCTCGGCAACGGTACCAGTCGCTTGTCGCCGCCATATTTCAAATTGAAAAAGTCTGTCCTTAGCGGCATAATATCCCTGTGCGAAAAATAAGTCGTGTTCATTTTGTGCATATATGTGCGGCACACCCCATTGATCTGTGATTATTTCCACAGATTCTTTGAGGGCATCGATTGTCCTTGTCTTCGTATCCTGCCCATAAACTTTCCAAGCAGTTAATAAGGCTATTATCAAAACTAAAATCCTGTTGTTCATCCTGTCCTGTTTTTGAATTATACCCGTATTATGCAATTGAAAATCCCTGCCGGAAGCAGTCAGATAACGACATACTTATACATAATTTGGCTTTGAGCTGTCAATATACAAGGAATAGCGGATTTTATATTTTAGAAAGTTTCGCTTTAGCTCCTGCGACATATCTTAGGCGTTATTTATTCATATGAATTCTACCATCACAGTTAAGTTTAATAAGCCATTCAATATTTTAGGTGTACTCGTTTGTCTGATTTTTTACGGCACGGGCTACGCGCAAACCTCAAGCGATCAGGCGGAATTTGAATATCGCGAAGTCCCGGACGATCCATATATGCCGCCGGACAACAAGAACAAAAAAACAACCAAGGCCTTTCAGATTCAAGCCGAAAACTTCTTTTGTACACAAGTTAATATTGACCTTGCCGGCAATAATATTATCGGCGATGCAGCGAATGAACCTTCAATTGCCATCAATCCTCTAAATTCGGATGAGATTGTCATAGCCTGGAGACAATTTGATAATGTGCAAAGTAATTTCAGACAGGCTGGCAATGCATATTCGACAGATGGTGGCTTCACCTGGAATAATACAGGACCATTAGATCCGGGAGAATTCAGGTCTGATCCCGTATTGGATAGCGATGGACAAGGAAGATTTTATTTCAACAGTCTGAGGTTGCTCAATGAAGAAATAATCAATGATGTCTTTCAATCCACCAATATCGGTTCGTGGAATGAAGGCACCTACGCATTTGGAGGAGATAAACAATGGATGATAGTCGAAAAGACCGAAACTGAAGATCCTAATATCTATGCTTTTTGGACACTCAATCCAAATATTTGCACAGGTCAATTCATTCGATCAACTGATGCAGCGGCTACATTTGAACCTTGCTCAGAAATCAGGGACGAACTTTTCAATCATGGCACTTTGGCCATTGGACCTGAACGACAATTATATGCAGCCGGGCGCAGGGGACCAAATTATTATGTCTCCGTATCAGCGAATGCCCATCTCAAAAATGAGGACATCGTCTGGGATACCATCGGACGTCCATTCCTGGATGGACAAGAAGCCAGTCGTTTTGGCCCAAACCCCGGTGGATTGTTGGGACAAGTCGAAATAGAAGTCGATAATTCTGAAGGTCCAAATAGAGGCAATGTCTATGTCTTATCGACTGTCAAACGATTCAATAATCAGGATACATGTGATGTCATGTTTGCCCGGAGCACAGATGGTGGTATTGAATTTGAACCGCCAATTCGCATCAATAACGATACAGATCCTAATGCCTATCAATGGTTTGGCACGATGTCGGTAGCACCCAATGGCCGAATTGACGTTATCTGGCTTGATACCCGCGAAGATCCGGGTGGGTTTATGTCAGCTTTGTATTACAGTTTCTCGGAAGACGGCGGAACAAGCTGGAGTGGCAACCAAAAACTTTCAGGATCATTTGACCCACACATCGGATGGCCCAATCAGCGTAAAATAGGAGATTATTTTGATATGATCTCGGTGGAAGATGGTGCACATATCGCATGGGCTGGTACGTTCAATGGAGAACAGGACGTGTATTATGGATTTGTAAGTCCTCAGTTAACAACTGCAACAGAAAAGGAATCAGGATTAACCAATTTCATCGAAATAGACATTGCTCCCAATCCCTCTTTTGGCGCACCAGAAATTATAATTTCATCAGCGCTAAGATTAGAATTACAATTTGAATTAGTTGATAATTCCGGAAGGTTAATGGGTTCCAATTATAAAGAGGTTCAGGGTAGTGAAATTTTATATTTGCGTGACTTGATTGAGTTTAGCGGTGCTATCAATGGTGGTATTTATTTTCTGAAAGTTTCTTCTAGAAAACATGGATCGATGATCCGGAGGGTTGTGGTGATTGGGGGGTGATGGCGGAATCGAATGGGAATGATGCACACATTATAATTTGATAGGGTGGTTTTACACCCATTGTCACACGCACATTTTAAATATATTTTGAGCTGAATTAATTTAAGTGTGAGGGACTGAGTGTGCATCGGTCGTAAAGCCCGCTGTCAAGTGAGTGTGCTATATGAAGAGATGAATGCAAAACGATGCACACGTAATAATTTGACAGGGCGGTTTTATACCCCCTGTCTAATGCACACATTTTATAAAGGTTTTGTGCTGACTTCAATTACATGCCTGGGTGGGTGTGCATCGGTCGTAAAGCCCGCTGTCAAGCGAGTGTGTTATATGAAGAGATGGATGTAAAACAATGCACGCATTATAATTTTACAGGGCGGTTTTATACCCCCCGTCTAATGCACACATTTTATAAAGGTTTTGTGCTGACTTCAATTACATGCCTGGGTGTGGGTGTGCATCGGGCATAAAGCCCGCTGTCAAGCGAGTGTGCTATATGAGGAGATGAATGCAAAACGATGCACACGTAATAATTCGACAGGGCGGTTTTATACCCCCTGTTTATTGAGTAAGCTATTCTATTTCATTCCTTCTTCCTGTTCATTTCCTGCTAAATCATTAAAAGTAGATTCTAATTCTTTCAATCGGGCATAGGCATCATTCCCTGGCGCCTGATCAGTATCGTTAAGCATAGCATACAAATAAGAAATTTGTGCTACAAGACCTGGTTTTTCATAGATCCCATCTTTTGTTTTTAGTGTATTTATCAGGGTTTTAATTTGATCCAATCGCTCATTTTGTTCCGACGTCAGGTTTTCTAATTTCTTAAGTTCCGACTTTTCAGTTTCTAATTTATCTTCCAGCATTCTTGCATTACTTAGCAAATCACTTATTTTAAATTGTAGTTCTATCTGACTGTTGAGGTCTGACATCGTAACCAATTTTTCCATTCTTGGATCTAACAGAAGTTCAAAGGATTGTGAAAGCTCCTGATCATCAATTGATAGAGTGACTGTGAAGTTGCCAGGTTTTGCAGCCGGGCCATTTTTATATCTTCTTTTCTTGTCTTCGTGCCATGGACCTGTCATCGTCATATCCCAATGAAATCTGTTTAGACCCGGTTTCGTCTTCAAAGAATTATCCACAATATATTCTACCCTGTTTGTAGCCATATCTTCAATTACTTCCTCCGATATTTTAGTTTTGGAAGTATCACTGATAAAAGTTGCAACAACTTCATTTTCTGTATTTTTAATTTCCATTTTAAGTACACCGGCTATTGAGTCCGGGACTAAATAATCTATGATTACGGAAGGGCGTGGATAAGTAGGTGTCTGACTATTTCTTGCTCCAGATGGATATTTATAGCGAAAGGTATTCTTAGGTTGAAAAAGCATAGCAGTATTTTGTTTATTAATATCAGCCTGTCTCAAAGAACTTATATTATCCAATACCCAGAAGCCTCTTCCCATGGTAGATAAAGTCAGATCTCCTCTGATTATTTTAATATCTGTAATAGGTGTTACCGGCAAATTTTGTTGAAATGGTTTCCAATTTTCTCCATCATCTAATGAAATAAAAAGTCCATATTCAGTTCCTGCATAAAGCAATCCCTCTCGTTCGGGATCTTCACGGACCACACGTACCGGAAAATCCTGGGGTATTCCATTCTTCCCATTTGTAAGCAGCTTCCAACTTCCACCATAATTATTGGTTCGGTAGATATATGGTTTCCAATCACCTAACTGATATCTGAGGATACATGCGTACGCTTTGGCGGGATGATGAGACGATGGTTCGACGGCATCAACCCTGCCTCCACCAGGCAAATTAGCAGGTGTCACATTTTTCCAATTTAGGCCCGCATCCCGGGTGACATGAATGGGACCATCATTGGCACCAACCCATATCAAGCCTTTAGATAGAACTGACTCCCTGATCGCATAAATAGTACTATAGAATTCTTCTCCGGTAATGTCTCTTGTAATTGGTGATCCGGAAATAACCTGTTTATCTGCTTCAAATGCAGTTAAGTCCGGGGAAATCGTCTTCCATGTCTTCCCATCATCAGCTGTTCTGTGCACATATTGTGAACAATGATATACTACATCAGCATCGTGGGGCGATACATGGATGGGAGATACACGTTGAAATCGATATTTCAAATTCTTTGGATTTTGACCGTACATATTGGCAGCGCCTACATAGTATTGCTTTTCGGTTCCGGTACGTTTATCAAATACCCCAAACCGCCCTTTACAATTAGCATAGACGATGTTATGATTACCAGGTTTTGGCACAGCTGGTCCGGTTTCACATCCTCCCGTATTCATAATGTATCCTATACCGGGAGCTTGAATGCCATAGGGCGCCAGGGAAGGGACAGCTACTGTAGTAGAATTATCCTGTTGTCCACCATATACCCAGTATGGGTATTGATCGTCCACTTCTATTTGGTATATTTCTGAGGTCGGTTGATTAAATTGTGTGGACCATGTCTTTCCTCCGTTATGAGTAACATTGGCACCACCATCATTCGCCTGAATAAATAAATCAGGATTATCGGGATTGATCCACATATCGTGATTATCTCCGTGTGGCGGTCGAAGTCGATTCCATTTTTTACCCCCATCCACAGACTTGAAATAGCCGGTTGACATGACAAATACAACATCCGGATTTGTAGGATCCACCTTGACATTTGTATAGTAAAATGGTCGCGTTCTTATATCCTTGTCACTTGAAATTTGCGTAAATGATTTTCCCTGATCAACTGATTTGTACAGTCCTCCTTCTTTTTCAGGTGCTTCAACCAGGGCATAAACAACCCTTGAATCGGCCGGCGTTACCTCAAGATCAATCTTTCCAATCAAGTTTTGAGGTAATCCCTGTGTTACTTGTTTCCATGTCTGTCCACCATCTACGGACTTATATATCCCTCCTTCTTCAGCAGTTCCTCCACTTATGATCGTCCATGGTTTTCGTTCTGCCTTCCACGCTGCCGCATAAATAATAGCAGGATTACTCGGCATTAATTCTACATCTGAAAAACCGACCTGATCCGTAAGAAACAGCACTTTTTCCCATGTCTCCCCTCCATTCATAGTTCTATAGATGCCTCTTTCCTGGTTGCTGTTAAATGCCTGACCAATGGCCGCAACATAGACTATATTATGATTTGATGGATGTATCCTGACAGCCCCTATTTGACCTGTTTTCTCGAGTCCAATATGCTCCCAGGTCTCTCCACCGTTAATGGATTTATACATCCCTTTGCCGGCTATGACATTGCTCCTAAGTCCGTCAGATCCTGTTCCGACATATATGATATTCGGATCATTTTGCGCCACCGAAATCGATCCTATAGAAGGAGTAGAAAAATATCCATCCGAAATATTCTTCCAGGAGGTGCCATAGTCTTCGGTCTTCCAAACACCTGCACCGGTCGCTCCTAAATAAAATACAGAAGGTTGCGCGGCAATGCCTGCAACTGCCGTTACCCTTCCTCCCCGGAATGGGCCCAATTCTCGGTATTCAAAAGCGGAAAAATCCTGGGCATTGAAATCTGAAGTAAAATAAGCTATGGCTAACAATGAAAGGATGTAGCGGGTCATGATCGTTGATTTTAATAGTATGAGAAGGGCAAGATAATATTTGAATGATGAAATGAGGGAATGAAGAATTGATAATTGATAATTGATAATTGATAAAAAAAGTTGATGGTTCCTTGTTGTTGGTTCGAAGGATGTAACGAAAAGTCACGTGCTTATATGCTTAGGTTCCTAAGTGCATATAATCGTGCAAAATTGAAATGTCCTCCTTTTTAAAGGAGGTGGCCGCAGGTCGGAGGATTTGCTATAACTATGCATCCTACTCGGGCTTTCGCCTTCACTTACTTCGAGCACTGTCGAGCTCGACCCTTCGGGATCGGTCGTTCATCCCGCCTTTGGAACCCCGTTTGAAAAGTGGGAATGGTCAAGTGCCTATGCTCTTAAGTGAATTGATTATTAAAATTCAAGTGTAAAACATATGGCTTGACGAAAGCATATGGCGTACCCATGGCACGCTCAGGGATTCAGTGCAAATTTATCGCAACACATATGGCGTACCGATGGCACGCTAAATAATGGCCTCAAATTATTGGCAAATGATATGACCACAACACCATATAGCATACCGATGGCACGCTTGGGAGCATGTAGATATAATTATTACAGGATTCAAGGCACATAGGAACTTAAGCACCTAAGCACAAAGATCATTATATCATTTCGTCGTTACCACATTCCTTCATAATGACTATATTGTCACAGTACTTAAACTCAAATCATGACAACTCACTTATTACCTGCGATACTCCTGTTATTTGCTACATTTTCTGGCCCTTTTGAAGATGTAAATGATTATTTGGAAGCTGATATTGACTATCTCACGGAGTTTTATAAAGGGCGTCACATGCAGGCAGAAATATCCCTGGAAGAAAAGATGACTTCAAAGACGCTGGCTGAAGAAATGCGTAAAGTGGGTTATGATGTTACCGAAGGTGTAGGTGGATATGGAATAGTGGCTATATTAAAAAATGGAGAAGGTCCCCAGGTGTTGTATAGAACAGATATGGATGCACTTCCTATGCTCGAAAAGACCAAACTTCCATATACCAGTCAGCTTACTACGAGTTGGAATGGCGAAAAAGTTGGCACCATGCATTCTTGTGGACATGACATGCATATGACAACCTGGTTAGGTACAGCTCGTGCTTTGGCAGGCATGAAAGATCAATGGCGGGGCACATTAATGTTTATCGGCCAACCCGCAGAAGAAATCGGTGCAGGTGCCAGGATGATGCTAAAGGCAGGATTGTATGAACGATTTGGTGTTCCAGATTACGGTCTGGGATTACATTGTAATTCAAGTCTCGAAGTTGGAAAAATAGGTATTTGCGAAGGTTATATAATGGCTAATACAGAATTAGTAGACATTATAGTGAAAGGCGTAGGCGCCCATGGTGCATCTCCGCATCAATCCATCGATCCGATCGTGATCGCCAGTATGATCGTCATGCAAATACAGACTATCGTAAGTCGAAATATCAAACCTATTGACGACGCTGTAGTTACCGTAGGAGCCATGAAAGGGGGCACAAAACACAATATTATTCCGGATGAGGTGACCTTACAATTAACTATACGGACCTATAAAGAAGATGTACGTCTGATGATTCATCAGCGGCTAAAAGAAATAAGCCGGGGTGTCGCAATTGCTGCCGGTCTTCCGGAAGATCTAATGCCCGAATTGATTATCCCCGAAGAGTTCACTCCTTCTAAT
>JAJCYJ010000822.1 GCA_029262975.1 Saprospiraceae bacterium | reverse complement strand
ATTGGAAAAACATGAATTAAGCGAATTAGAGGAAAAGACAAGATATTATACGGATATATTCGAATATTATAAAGATGATTTAATTCCTGCAATTCATGAGACTGCAGAAATGGAAGTAAGACATATGGGCATCTTTGCCAGGAATCCGGACAGTGGATTTAATCCAGTAATTGCAGTTCAAAACCACCAAGAATTAACGCAACAGTTCTTGAGCAGGTTTGAACAAGTTCACCGCGAATTCCAGCAGTTTACTACAGAGTTAAAAAAGAAAATTTCTTAGTAACAATAAGGTTTCGAAAAAACTTCCGTTGTGACTACCCTGTATTCTGTTGGGCGTAGGTTACATCCGTTGAGTGTAGGTTGAACCTACGCTTCCATCTATCTATGCTATCGACATGATTGACATCTTAGTCTTTCGTCAAAAGTCTTTTCAAGACTTCATTTCGTTGGCACGCCAAGACTTCAACACTGGCTAACAACATTGTCTATATCTTAGATTATCCTCTAAGGCCTTTTTAAGACTTCATTTTTGTTAGAGGGTCCAACACGTATATATTGTAACTCACTTTTATACGATTATCTATTATGTCCTATTTCTTATCTTTAGTGAACGCTTACATTCTTCATAAGAATAATCAAAGGGGTACTTGAAGGTGATTAAACTTTGAAATTCCTTTTTTAAGCGGCGAGGCCGAAGTACTCCTTGTTATAATTGGTATTTACTTGGCAGTATATGTGAATCAATGGAAAAAGAGTGATTATACTGACAAATAAATGTGTTAGATACGATACTTCAAATAAGCTTAAACCACCGGTGAAGTGATGAGCTGCCGAATGCTCCTACTCACAAAATTTCAATTTCATCAACAACAAGCATCTAATCTACTTAATAAAGTGGAAGCCGAATTATGAATTTGGAGATAATCGATCCTTGTATTTTGCCGCCCCATTTTTATGGGTAAATATTACTTCCTGTTGTCTCAAATAAGAAGGTTCGTTAAACTGATTTCCACATGCCGTACGCAGTTTATTAGATGCTAATTCTTTAATGCCCACATTCATTTGAATTATGTCGGACAAAGCATGCTCACATTCCATATTGAGTAATTATTTTGAAGACGACTTTAATGATTGTCAATCACAGACTCTTTGTATCCCTTCCATAGCTTACAGTTGTATTTATTCACTATTTCTGTAAAAAAAAGATCACACCCTTTTTATTGGAATTTATAATATCGGGTAAACCGTCATCATTCAGATCCTCAATCACCACCTGGAGGCCTGCACCCGATTGATCATCAATTAAATGAGGAATCCAATATGGGTTGGAGGCTTTATCCCTTTGCAATTCAAACCAATACAGAACTACAGGTTCCAGACCACCGGGATCTTTTCCCTGATGAGCAAAGAAACGTTTACCGGTAATCAGGTCGGGTAAACCGTCTCCATTCAGATCCGTAAAGGCAACTCCATGAGTTTGAGAAAAAGAACTATCAATGAGATGCCTGTTGAATGAAGACTCATCTTCTCCATGTCTATGTTCGTGCCACCAGATGCCATAGGCATGCGCTGATGCTGAAATGATATCTTTATCACCGTCCAGATCGAAGTCATAGGCATACATTTGAGAGCAAGGTTCTCCCAAAGAGGTCTCATGAAATATCCAGGGTACATTTGCTCGATTTAGCGGTGCTTCCCACCATCCATATCTGGTTATGATATCCTTGCGCCCATCACCATTAATGTCGCTAAACCCAAGACCGTGATCATATCTTTTGGTACCGGGAGCCTTTGCCGTACTTATTGGAATGGCCTCCCAATGTAAGGGGTCACCTTTTTCAGGTGAACGGAACCACATCATTGTTTCCGATTTTTCATGACCAAACACCAAGTCCATGCGTCCATTGTCATCGACATCAACCATCATTGGTGATTCGTTACATACATTTGTATCTATCACATACTCTTTCCAATGTTGTTCTAGTCCTTTAGGGTTCTCATACCAATAGACACCTTCTCCGGGAAAATCAATCCTTATAAAATCTAACCAACCATCATAATTTATATCCATAGCGAAATTCAAAAATGAATTACTCCATTCAGTGGAATAGTCAAAGCTTTGAGGTGGTTGGATCTCATGAGACACCCAGTCAGGAGCTTCAAACCAATATGCTCCTGCCAGGATATCTTTGAGGCCATCCTGATTCACATCCCCAACAGCTACACCCTCTGAAATGAATTCTTCATGGACAACATGTTTGGTAAATCCTATAGAGATCTCAGGATCAGTGGTGGCTTTCTCTCCTTTATGTGATAAAGCAGATCCCCAGACCAGGGCTGCTCCAAGGATGACGAAGGCCCCAACTCGAATTGTGCGTAATTCTATCATAATCTGAGTTTAATTCTCTTGTAGAAGATAGATTAGTAAGGCATAATAGTCTTCGTCCTCAATGATGTCTCCAAAGTTATTGGGCATTAATGTATATGGAGAGACCTTTTGTTCCAATATTTCACTTTTGAGGAGGGAAAATTCCTGTCCCGCCACATTTACAAAAACCATAAGTTGACCCTCTTCACGTCTGAACATTCCTGAAGTCACCCGCCCATCAACTAAGCTTAGAGAATAGTTGACGAATGCTTTGGAAATGTTCCTGTTAGGATCGAGAATCTTTTCTGTCAGTGCCTTTTGGCCCCAATTCCCAATCCCATCTAATTGTGGGCCGATATCGCTTCCTTTGTTATCTATTTGGTGGCAGGTAGCACAATACATTGTAAATACTTGGCTTCCTCTCTCTTTGGATGGCATTGCGTCTATAAAACCAATCAGTCTTTGATTGATCATGGTTTGAATGGCTTCGCTGGGAGGTTCAACTTCAGCGGTCAGGTCATAAAATGCCTTTGCTTGCCGAGCATCCATTTCTGTTAGCAAATGTTCTTTAATTTGAGGCTCAAGCAATAATAGTGGAGTGATTTTAAGATCGTTTACCGCATTCAGTAAGTGATCAATTCCTACCGAGGTACTAGTTATTTTAAATGCTACTGCCTTTTGTGCTTCATAGCGCAATTCTCCTAATATGCCTTCGAGTATTGCCAGTGCTTGAGGTGAAGATAACTCACTTAAAGAATAAGACAATTGCTCCTTTAGTAATAGAGGTTCTGTTTCATTTTTCAAAATGGAGGCAATCCAAGATAGGCTCTGTTCAGCTTCTAGAGTCAATAGGGCATCCGCAGCAGCTGCACGCGCATATACGTCAGCCGATTCACTTGAGAGCAGGTGTTTCAGAGAATTGCTTAACTGTGCTGTTCTATTTTCTTTGGCAATATGCGCGGCGAAAATCTGCCGTTCTGCTATTTGTCCCGGACTATGTAAAGGCAAGGTGACAACTTCGGGACTGATTTCCCCCACGGCTATAAATTCGCCTCTTAACTCGGAACCGTCGACTATGACCAGGTAGGCTTGTTTGCCGGCATGAAACCCAATATCCCACTTAATCTTTTTATTCGTATCCGGTGCTTTCACATGGACTTCAGCGATCAGGGAGTCACCCTCCACTAGGCGAAGCTCTACACAGTTGACAGGAACAGATATTTTTTCGTTTTCTCCTGCTTTATTCTTTCGACCCTTTAAATAAAATTCAAGGGTTTCAGGCAAGGTAAAGACCGGAGAGTATATCGTGCTAACTTCTCCTCCTTCCTGAATAATGGGTCCACTTACAAGCATGCTGGTTTTCTCAGATGATCCGGTTGCTTCAATTTCGACTAACCACCATGGGTTGCTTTCAAAAGGCCTATGAGCATTCGGAACTACGCGCCATTGATCTTTCTCAATTAAATCCTCTCCCAAGAATGAGGAGGCCAGAGAATCTCCCCATTCTTTTCCTTTGGTTGTCAATATACGTCCGCTTTGTGCCAGTCCCTTTTGTATAGATTTATAAAGCATATATTCAAGGTCCACATCTTTGTCGGATTTTGCTTGACTTAAAGTGACTAATTGATCAAGCTCTCGTGAGCTAATATGTCTCGCTGAATGTGCGATATAAACTATGAGTTTTTCTGCCGGCTCACTATACTGTCTTAGGTGATTCAATAAAAAGCGGGCAGCGAGTAGGTTATCTACGCCTACCATAAGATCAGCCAGTGCTCGGG
>JAJCYJ010000821.1 GCA_029262975.1 Saprospiraceae bacterium | reverse complement strand
GAGATATAGCCGAAGAATTGGTACGGGGAACACAAGAACAAGGAGGATTGATAACCATGGAAGATCTTGATAAATGGCAGGTGTATATAGAAGAGCCGGAGATGGTAAACTATAAGGGAATCGATGTCTATAAACTAACTTCATGGGTTCAAAGTCCGGTAATGCTCCAAGCCTTGAATATGATAGAGCATCTAGACTTGTCCGGCATGGAATATAACACTGCACGATACCTGCATATGTTATACCAGGTGATAAATTTGAGTTTTGCAGACAGAGATTTTTATTATGGAGATCCCTATTTTGAACCGAAAGAACCTATGAAAGGGCTACTATCAGAAGAATATGCGCAATCCCGACTGGCACAAATTAATTGGGAGAAGAACGATCCGAAAGCGATGCCCGGAGATCCTTATCCATACCAGGATGAAATCAATCCTTTTTTGGATTTATTAGAGAATTGGTCCAATGAGGCCACTTCGGCGATCGATCATGAAGGAGACATCAATGATGAATTTCCGATAGATGATATTTTTTATTCGGGCACGACCTCTATACAGACTGCGGACGCTGATGGCTGGGTGGTCTCGATCACTCCAAGTGGTGGATGGGTACCGGCTGTAATTGCTGGTCGCACTGGTGTAGGGCTGAGTCAGCGGATGCAAAGTTTTGTGTTGAGGCCCGAAGAAAACCCGTACAATGTTGTGGAACCGGGTAAACGTCCAAGGGCCACTTTAACACCAAGTATGGCTTTAAAGGATGACAGACCTTATATTTCTTTTGCCGTACAAGGTGGAGATAGCCAGGATCAGAATTCGCTGCAATTTTTTCTGAATATGGTAGAATTTGGCATGAATGTCCAGGAAGCCGTTGAAGCCGCCAATATGAATAGTTTTCAAATGAGGGGTTCTTTTGGCAACCACGAGATCAGTCCCGGTAAAATGTTGATTCACAGTTCTACGCCCTATTGGACACGGAAAAAGCTCCGGGAGATGGGCTATAAATTAGAAGTTAATGATCGGACATCCGGACCCCTAAATGCCATCTTTTTTGATTGGAAAAATGGCAGTATGTGGGGTGGTTCCAGTAATCACGGAGAAGATTATGGAATTGGTTGGTAACCAATAAATTATCCGAATAAGAACCGATGCCTAAAGGATCCATCGAACTGTAGGAATATAAAAGTGCCTGGCCAACCCGAAGTACTACCCTTCCAGATTTAATCCAGAACCAAATACTTCCTCGGTAGGTATTGTCTGTTCTATGTTCGATTTCGGCAGGGCATTGATGTCGCCCCCGATGCTTTTCAGAAGATTTTTAGGCAGGTATCCGATATCTGCGTTGATTCGATCTATTACGCTCTGATGCACGATAATAGGGTTATTATCCTCTTCCGTATTAAGTCGCTCCTTTTCACTTTTGATTGTCCTAAAGTTTTTACTTTCTTCCCAGGGTTCGAGTCCTTTAGGAAATATTTGAAGGGTCTTCCATAGTCCGCCCTGTAAGGACTCATGAGCATCCGCGAGCGCATTTGGACCTGTATATTTTCCTTTGTCCTCGTCTTTGACAGAGAGAGGAATCCAATTGCCTTGATCGTCCTGATTCTTCTGTAAGGTGATCCCATAGCGTTCGAGATCGACTTTCATGCCATAGGTGCAAGCCTCGTGAACCATCCACTCAAGTGCGACTTCCGCCAACCCTGACTCCGGCTCCGGATAGCTGCCTCCTACATCGGAATGGACTCCTGCAAACCACACCTCCTTGCAAGTCTGACGCTCGGGTCTTGATGATTTCCAGTGCATCTGGTGAAAGAAAGCTCTTCGTTCATCTATGGCAAGCGCATGTCTTACATTTAGCACACTATCATTCTTTGTTTCGTTACGAAGGATTACCGGGTTCTTTCCCATGCCATAACTCTTGACTGTGTCAAACAAACCCAGGAAGTGGATTCGGAGTTGGTAGTTTGGTTTTGCCTTCCCTTTCTTTTCAGGATATCTTGGATCTCCATGGCGATTCAACAGCCGTCCATATGTACCTCTGAAGCCTGATAAAACTTTATAGAATTTTGTTTTCTCCTCCTCACCTTCTGGTGCCTTATCCAGAAAAAACTTCATCGCATAAGGCAACATGTTGCCTGCTCCCCGCTCAAATAGACCGCACTCCTTAATGAACGCTGCTAGCGCTCTGGCTGTATAGGCACCCCGGCTGAATCCGAATATAAAAACCTTGTCCCCATCCTCATACTGTTCCATCAGATAAGTATAAGCCTCGATCATGTTCTTCATCAGTCCGCGGCCAAAACCCATACCAAGTGCAAGGTTGATTTTCTTTGCGATTCCAGTCTTATATGATGGATCCTCTATCGTACCGACACCAGGATCATAGAAAGCAACTTGCTTGCCCGGCTCCCGCTCGAGCATTCGAAATATTTTGACGACATTAGAAAGATTTTCTCCATATTCATTACCGGTACCATCGAGGCAAATGATGATATTTTTAGAGGATTGTTTTTTATCGTTGGTCATGCATGAAAAGGTTTTGTTAAATTTAAAGATAATTAAAGAATGGAATCGGGAAAGAATAATTGATTGAACAGAGACAAATCATAACTAATTCAGTGCATTTCATCTCCTATTCTTGATTGAGAAATGTTTGTTCCCTCACCTATAAGCACCTCCTATCTCTATCTTCCCATCCATCCTCCATCGACCAGCATGATGCTCCCATTCATATACGCGGAAGCCTCAGAACAAAGGAAAACAATCGGTCCAGCAAAGTCCTCGGGGTCACCCCACCGGCCAGCAGGTATCCTGGACAATATAGGGTCGGCTCTGTCTGGATTATTTCTCAGTGCTTCAGTTATATCTGTACTGATATATCCAGGAGCGATAGCATTTACATTTACGCCTTTACAAGCCCATTCATTTGCAAAAGCCATTGTCATCTGACCTATTGCTCCTTTGCTTGCGGCATAACCTGGAACTGTTATTCCTCCTTGAAAAGTAAGAAGAGATGCTGTGAATACAATCTTTCCATGACCCCTGGCAACCATCTCTTTACCAAACTCCCTGGTTAATATAAACTGAGCACTTTGATTCACCTCGATCACTTTGTCCCACATCTCATCAGAATGCTCTACTGCCGGTGCACGTTCAATAGTACCAGCATTATTAACTAAAATATCCACGATGGGAAAGTCATTTTTGACCTGTGTTATAAATTGATACAGTGCCTCACGATCGCTAAAGTCACATTTATAAGCTGTGAAGTTTCTTCCTCTTGACAGGATATCATTACCTATTTCGCTTCCCTTTTTTTCGAGGCTCGCACTGACACCTATAATATTTGCTCCTGCCTCTGCTAATGCAATGGCCATCGCTTTACCAATTCCTCTTTTGCAACCGGTCACCAGGGCAGTCTTGCCATTTAGACTAAATTTATTTAGAACATTCATCTTTATCAATTTATGGATAGTGATTCAGACCTGGCAATCAAGCAGTATTTTCATCCCATCCGGATGTTTATCAATATTTTCAAAAACCTGTTGGACATGGTCAAGTGGTTTAACTGCCGTGATCATTTTATCAAATGGAAGTCGGTTTTCTGTTATGAGTTGAATCGCGGTCTCATAATCTTCTTTTTCATACACCCGCACACCGATCAGTTGCAGTTCCTTCCAGAAGAATTTGAATAGATCTACTGATTTGGGTTGGCCGTGAATAGCCACCATAACAATGCGGCCTCTTATCCCGGCAATGTCCACCATGATATCCACTGTAGACTGAACTCCCGCTACTTCAAAAACCACATCAGCCAAGTGCCCATCTGTTTGGGATCTTACAAAATCTATAAGATTTTCTACCCCGGGATCGACGACCGTGAAACCTAGTTCTCTGGCCAATTTAATACGCGTCTGATTAACTTCAGAAATGATCACTGAAGCTCCAGTCGTCCTCGCGACCATTGCCACCAGCATTCCTATTGGGCCTCCCCCGAGTACAACGGCCATCTCAGACTTTTTGAGTCGTGATAATCGGACATCATGGCATGCCACAGCTAATGGCTCAACCAGTGCCGCCAGTCGTAAATCAGTCTCTTCAGGCAACTTATGAATCGTAAATGCAGGCACATTCCAATATTGCTGCATGGCCCCCGGGCTATCTATTCCTATAAACTTTAGATCCTCACATATATGACTAAATCCCTTATCCGAAGGTTTTTCTCCACGACTGTCAAGAGGGCGTACTACTACTTTATCGCCTACATGAATGTGACTCACCTGAGCACCAATGGCATCAACTATTCCGGACATCTCATGTCCTATGGTCAGTGGAATATTGACCCGTTTATCCATGACACCATGATAGATGTGAACGTCTGTCCCGCAAACACCACAATACGCCACTTTTATTCTGACTTCGTCTGACTTAGGTGGTAATTTTTCCTTGTTTTCAACAGTAAAGGTGTGGTTGCCCTGATATAGAGTTGTTTTCATTAATCCTTCTTTTGTCACACTGACAGCTATTTTATCTTGCGAAAACAAGATAGATAGTGTCATAGATTATAGTATAGTCAGTGCTGGTAAATATCGATCTAACATATTTCATGTCCTAAAATGATCAAGGGAAATAAACCATAGTTGAGTTATTGTGTAGCGCTCAAATATCAGAGAGAGGGTGATTAAATAACTTGATATCATTCCTCTACTTATAATTATAATAGAATGGTTTCATCAGAAGGCCTGGCAGAACATTTTCCATAAATTGATCATGCGGGAATAGTTTGCCACCTTGAATGCCTCTTTAATTATTTACTTTTTTCTAAGAAGCGTAAGTCCATCTCCGATAGGCAACAAACTGATATCGACACGGTGATCACTATGAAGTTTCAGGTTCAATTGTTGAATTGCATTGGTATCCGGGTCATTACTCTGGGTATCGAGAACTCTTCCGTTCCACAAAGTATTATCAATGAGAATTAATCCTCCGGGACGAATTAATTGTAATGAATACTCGTAGTAGGTATCATAATTTTCTTTATCGGCATCGATAAAGGCCAGGTCATACTTTTCTTGATCTCCGGCATTTATTAATCCTTCCAAAGTATCTGAAGCAGCATTAAGAATCAGTTCAATTTTATGATCTACCCCAGCCTTTTTCCAATATTGACGAGCCATCGAAGTCCATTCTTCACTGATATCACATGCTGTTATTTGTCCGTCATCTAATAATGCAAGGGCCATACTTAAAGTACTATAACCGGTAAAAACACCCACTTCAAGAATTTTCCTGGCTCCGATCAACTTTACCAGGAGCTGCATAAATTGTCCTTGCTCGGGTGATATTTGCATGATAGAATCAGGGAGTTTTTGAGTTTCGTTCCTCAATTCTTTTAATATCAAGGATTCGCGAAGAGAAACATCCAGGAGGTATTGGTGCAATTCAGGTGAAAGAGCGTAAGTCTTTGCGGACATAGAGGTTAATTTATATGAATTCTATGCTAATGTATTGCCAAAGTACATAGCATACACATAGAATGGTGAAACTTTGCTACATAGAAAAATAACCAAGACAAATAGTTTCGTTTCTACATCATCCTTATCCTTTTATAACATCCTCATTAAAGATACTAATTGGTCCTCTCTAATTACGAAAAAAACGTGTCTTAAAATTTTCAACTGACAGGATGATAATACTATCTTAGATTTTATAGTTTTATAAAACTTGTGAAAAAGACCTTACACTTTAGAATTGAATTAATGGAAAGCTCCATCCCTATTTGGAGAAGATTCCAGGTGAGAGATGATTATCGCATGGATCGCTTCCACCAGGTACTTCAGATAGTCATGGGTTGGACGAATTCACATCTACATGAATTTAGTATCCAGGAAAGAACAATCGGGATGACCGGAGATTTCAGCGATGAATTCCCGGAACTTGAAGAGGTTTCAGGTATCTTTTTAAATGAGTTTAAATTTCAACCTGGTGATCAATTCATTTATCTCTATGATTTTGGAGATGACTGGAATCATCGCATCGAAGTGGAAGATGTGACAGATCACAATTTAATTTTTCCAATTTGTGTAGAAGGTGAAAATCACTGCCCTCCGGAAGACTGTGGTGGAATTCCGGGCTATGCTAACTTACTCAGTATTCTTGCCGATCCAAATCATGAGGAATATAATGACTGGAATAATTGGCTCCCAGACGGCTTTGAAGCTTATAACTTTCCTCGTGATCAAATCAATGGCGAATTATTACTTTTTGGTCAATGGCACAACAAAAATCCTCTTAAAAGATCTACTCCCTGGCACCAGATAGACTAAAAAATAAAACCGCTCGAACTTTGCTGTAGTTGAGAATATTCCATGTTGAAGATATCTCTATGTAGGCAAAATGTCTTTTTTTGAAAGATTAATAAAGCGATTTAGTGGACCTATTTTGAAACAAATCTGTAGATTCTGAATCATCCTTAAATTTGACGAAAACAAATTTATCCGTTATGAGAATGCGTGATGCCTCAATAATCTTTAATCGGGACTCTATTTTTTCTGAATGAGTTTTTTATAGCAATTTTTCCTTCACTAAACGTAAAGATGTCACATCCGTCTACCTCAATGCGCCGGCCATCATTCATTGTACCCGAGAAAGTCCATTGTGAAACGCCCCGGTTACCAGTAACAAAATGCCGGGCGCCGCCCCAATGAGCGTCGGGAAATTTCTGAAAAACTGAAGCAAAGGATGCACGAACAGCTTCTTGTCCTTTATATCTTTCGCCGTTGACATTTGTTCCACCTGAAGCCTCAAATACACAATGCTCTGTCATCATAGACATGAGTCCATCGAGATCATGATTGTTCCATGCAGCTGCAAATTCTTCCAATAGAATTACTAATTCTTGAGTCGAATCATCTTCGTGTAGCTCTTTGGATGAATTAGATGCTCCTTCTTGAGCATACTGATTGACGCATAATAAACCGGCGGTTAAAAAGAGCATTATATAAGCTATTCGTTGTGACATGTGGTTCTTGTATTAATAATAGCGTAAGAATTGAGTTTCAGGTTTTAACTTAAATATTGTTGGCAGCATCGAATACAATATAAAATTGGTGAATATCTCAAAAATCCTGAGTGTCAACTCAACTATAATTTCTCATAAACTAATTGATTCAATTGTTCCCTTTCTAGAAGATTTCAATGACATGAATGGTTGAACTATGCAATAAGAGAAGATTGGAATTAATAGGGTTATGTTCACACGCCCTTTTAACTATCTATAGCAATCACCACCTTCCCCATCGTCTTCCCAGATTGAAATAACCGGATGGCATCAGGCATATTTTCAAATTGAAAACGATGTCCTATTATAGGTTTCCCCAAGTTCATTTGACTTGAATCTCTTAATATGTTATGAAGTAAATCCGGATGATCAAATAGATAAATCAGGTTGAAGGCCATGACAGATTTATTTTGTGCGATCATATTCTGTGGGTCAAGTCGTGGCCGTGCCAGATACTTCGGAAGCAATTTGAAATAATTGGGTCGGTCAGTTCGATCGCCATATTGGGCTGACCCATACACAATGTGTCGCCCCATCTGTCCCAATGCTGCGAAGCCGATCTTCATAATCTTGCCACCAATACATTCCATGATGAGATCCAAATTTCGCCCATCCAATGCTCTAATTAATTCTGATTTGAAAGTTTTTTCATTTCTTACAATTGAGGCGTCATAACCTTCAGTCGTCAGAAGATCTAGTTTACTGTCGTTGCCTACCGTCCCTATGGTATATGCCTTGTAGAATTTACATATTCTGTTCGCCCATAAGCCGACGCCACCGGCTGCAGAATGTATTAATACGGTATGACCCTTTTTCAACGCGCCAAGATTGATCAGTCCATAATAGGCGGTGAGTAGCTGCACCAGGTAGGCCGCTCCTTCCTCGTAACTCCAGGAATCCGGTATTTTGATTATGTAGTTTTTGTTGATATTTATATGGCTGGCATATGCACCAAACCTAGTCACACCCATAACTCGATCTCCAGGCCTGAATTGAGTGACACCTTTTCCAATTGCTGCAACTTCTCCGGCAAATTCTAGCCCGGGGATAAAAGCTTCCTTAGGCGTAGCACTGTATAATCCAAGGATGGCAAATACATCGGCAAAATTTAATCCTATAGCATGTGTTTTTACCTGAATCTCATCAAGATCCGGAAGTGGTAGATCTTCTTCAGACATCTTAAGTCTCTTAATATCCCCCGCTTTTAATCTGTAGACCCGTCTATTTGTCATTCTCTAAGATGAATTTGATATTTTGAGCAACTATCATCATTTATATTATGCAAGTCCCCTTCACAAATGACGCAATTGTTTTTGGTATTCTTATGATGATTCTGGCTGGAGTCATGTATACGAGTAATTCAGAGCATCCTACCTGGAAGAAGTTCTACCGGTATTGTCCGGCGCTTATTCTGTGTTATTTTGTTCCTGCCCTTTTTCACTGGCCGCTTGGGCTCATTAATCCCGGAGAATCCTCCCTTTATTATATGGCGTCAAGATATCTGCTGCCGGCAAGTCTGGTACTGCTTTGTCTTAGTATTGACCTGAAGGCCGTAATGGGACTGGGCAGTAAGGCACTTACCATATTTGCAGTAGCTTCATTGGGCATCATCCTTGGAGGGCCTATCGCACTATTGATTTGCACTTATATAGCACCGGATCTCGTAGGTGTTACACCTGATCAATTATGGCGGGGACTTTCAACGGTTGCAGGTAGTTGGATAGGTGGTGGCGCGAACCAGGCAGCAATGAAGGAAATTTACCAGGTTAGTGATGATCTCTTTGGTACTATGGTAGTCGTCGATGTATTGATAGGCAATACCTGGTTGGGTATTCTACTGTATGGTGTTAATTCTTCCGATAAAATAGACCGATGGTTGAAGGCCGATAATTCTGCCATCGAAACATTAAAAAAGAAAGTAGAAGATTATAGACTAAGTGTAGAGCGCAAGATGACTTCAAAAGATTTGTATGTCCTGGGAGGTGTTGCATTTGGTTCCGCTGCCCTGGCTCACCTGGGATCGCAATTGATTGTCCCTTTTCTGGAAAATTACCAGAGTCAAATTGAATCAATGAGAATGAACTCGTTATTGTCCGGATTCTTCTGGTTGGTGGTTATCTCTACCACGATTGGTGTAGGATTAAGTTTTACCAAAGCAAGAAAGTTAGAAGGTGTCGGAGCTTCAAGATTTGGGTCCCTGTTCATCTATATCCTCGTAGCAACGATCGGTATGCAAATGAATATTGGTGAGATATTTAAAAATCTACCA
>JAJCYJ010000820.1 GCA_029262975.1 Saprospiraceae bacterium | reverse complement strand
CTGTCTTTCAATGTTACTGTCCTATTAAAGATAGGCTGGTCTGCCGTAGATTCATCATCGACCACAAAATAACCTTTACGCATAAATTGGAATTGATCTCCAGGATTTGATTCTTTAAGAGCAGCTTCTGCTTTCGCTTTTTTATTAATCACTAATGACTCCGGATTGTAAAATTCAATAAAGTCTTTACCATCATGATCGTCAGGGCGTGGGTCTGTAAACAAACGGTCATATAAGCGTACTTCTGCATCAATTGCACTATCCTGATCGATCCAGTGAAGCGTCCCTTTGGCCTTGATGCCGGAGGTGTCTGATCCACTCTTACTATCGGGATAATAAGTACATAATAATTCAAGGACTGCTCCTGCACCATCTGTCACCGCATGATGACAATTAAGTATATAAGCACCTTTCAGACGTACATTCCGACCGATACCCATTCTAAAAAATTTCCTTGGAGGATCCATCATAAAATCTTCGCGCTCTATGAACAAGTTTTTAGAAAAGCTGACTTCCCTTGTGCCCGCATGTTCATCCTCCGGATTATTTTCGATAGCTAAGAATTCTTTTTCTTTTTCATAATTGGTGATCGTAACCTTGATCGGATCAAGTACCACCATCACCCTGCTTGAGGTACGATTTAATTCATCCCTTACACAACTTTCCAAGAGCGCAATGTCGATCATATTGTCGCGTTTCGCTACACCGACCTTGTCACAGAATTCTCGGATGGCCGACGCAGGATATCCTCTTCGACGCATACCTGAAAGTGTAGACATCCTCGGGTCATCCCAATCGGAAACCAGTTGATCCTCTACGAGTTTTTTTAATTTTCTCTTGCTGGTTATCATATACTCCACATTCATCCGAGCAAATTCAATTTGTCGCGATGGATAAATCTCGAGGTGTTCTATGAACCAGTTATATAAAGGGCGGTGATGTCGGAATTCGAGGGAACAAAGAGAATGCGTAATTTCTTCAATCGCATCTGACTGACCATGCCCGAAATCATACATTGGGTAAATATTCCACTTATCACCTGTGCGATGATGAGCTTCTTTTTTTATCCTGTAAATAATAGGGTCACGCATGTGCATATTGGGCGAAGTCATATCCACTTTAGCTCTAAGAACCTTGGAGCCATCTTCATATGCTCCATTTTTCATCCCCTCAAATAGTAGAAGGTTTTCTTCTTTACTTCGATTGCGAAATGGACTTTCTTTGCCTGGTTCGGTTGGCACCCCTTTTTGATCTGCTATCTCTTCTATGGTTGAATCATCAACATACGCCAACCCTTTTTCAATTAGTTTTATAGCAAATTTGTATAAATCATCGAAGTAGTCAGAGGCATAATACTCACGATCTGCCCAGTCAAATCCCAACCATTTTATATCGTGTTTTATAGCGTCAACAAAAGAAGTCTTTTCAGTTGATGGATTTGTGTCATCGAACCTCAAATTTGTCTTCCCTCCATATTTTTCGGCGATGCCAAAATTGATACAAATTGCTTTGGAATGGCCGATATGAAGGAAACCATTAGGTTCAGGAGGAAACCTTGTACTGATATCACCTGAAACTTTGCCAGCCAGAATGTCCTTTTCAATCTCCTCTTCTATAAAATTTCGTGGCGATCCTAAAATGTCTTTATATTTCTCTTCCTTCATTTTCTCTTGACGTTATCGTATTGTGTTCTTCCTCTTTTTTAATTTTTAATTACATGCGCTCCGGCATCTCTATGCCCAAGAGTTTCATGCCATGAGCTAAAGTAGTTGCAACTTGTCCACTCAATGTCAATCGAAAGTTTTTAGCAGCCTCTGTCTCGGCACTTAGTACTCGGACATCATGGTAAAATTTATGAAACTTCTTCGCCAGATCGTAAACAAAGTTAGCAATGATCGAAGGATCATAATTTAATGCTGCTTTTTCGACCTCTTCCGGATAACTAATTAAGCTGCGCAGTAGTTCTTTTTCTGAGGGATCCAAAACAGTATAACCCGTAAAGTCACCGGGTCCTTCTTCTGATGCTCGTCGTCTTATAGATTGAATCCTAACATATGCATTCTGTATATATGGCCCTGTCTGTCCGTGCATATCTACCGATTCTTTCGGATCGAAGACCATACGCTTTTTAGGATTGACTTTTAAAATGAAAAACTTCAGTGCCGCCAATCCAATTTTCCGATAAGTATCTTGTCGCTCTGACTCATCCAGATCAACTAACTCCCCGCGTTCATTTGCGGAAGCTTCTACTTCTTTGATAACTTCCGCAATGAGATCATCAGCATCCACCACTGTACCTTCTCTTGACTTCATCCGCCCGCCGGGCAAATCAACCATTCCATAGGACAAGTGATAAAGTCCTTCTGCATAGGGTTCTCCCAACTTTTTCAAAGTCTCGAATAAGACCTGAAAATGATAGTCTTGTTCATCCGCAACTACATAAATCATCTTTTCTGCACCTGTCTCCTCATATCTCATCCTGGCCGTCCCAAGATCCTGGGTCATGTATACCGAGGTGCCATCACTGCGTAATAATATCTTTTTATCCAAACCCCTATCTTCCAGATCTACCCATACACTTCCGTCATCCTGACGATAAAATGTCTGTTTTGCAAGACCGGCATCAATGATGTCTTTACCTAAAAGGTAGGTGCTGGATTCGTAATTTTTGAAGTCAAAATCTACCCCTAATTGGGCATAAGTCTTGTCAAATCCTTCATATACCCAGC
>JAJCYJ010000819.1 GCA_029262975.1 Saprospiraceae bacterium | reverse complement strand
GGTATAAGGCATGACCGTAAATCTTGCTTTAATTCAGCGCAAACTTCATATCCATCTATCTCCGGCATCATCACAACGCAAAATATCAAAACAGGAATATGGGCAATCGCCAATTTTGCACCTTCTGATCCATTACTGGCTTCTACTATATTGAATGAAGAAGACAGCTGCATTTTAATAAAGGAGCGAACATCGTAGTTGTCTTCTATTAATAATACCGTTTCTGACCATTGTCCCGTATCCGTATTGATAAGACCGACATCCTGATTTTCGAGTGAGGGAATATGACTAATTTCATAATCTTTGGGCGGAATAGATGGGTGGTCAATCGACGGGGCTATTTCATTAGGCTGCAGATGATTATTACCCAGATCAAACTGTAGTGTAAATGTTGTTCCCAGTCCAAATTTAGAAGTTACCTCTATTTTGCCGTGATGCAACAATACTAATTCTTTCACGAGGGCAAGACCAACGCCGCTTCCTTGATCTTTTTCACGATGACCGGATTTGCTTTGATAAAATCGATCAAAGATCATTGGTAAGTTCTCAGATTTGATCCCATAACCTGTATCCGTTATTTGGATTTTGACCTTATTACTTTCGACCATGACTGATATCGATACTTTAGTATCATTACCCGAAAATTTAAAAGCATTGGATAAAAGATTATTAAATATCTGTTCCATCCTTCGGGGATCAAAATACATAAGCACATGGTCTTGCTCAGAGTCGAAAACTTGTTTGATATTTTTTTGTTCCGCCAAAGATTCAAATGAAAAAAAGATGCCTTTCAAGAATGGTATTATATCTAAATGATTGGCAGAAAGCCTCACGTTTTTAGATTCTAATTTTGAGAGATCCATTATCTGATTGATCAGATGGAGCAATCCGTTTGCGTTATCCTGTGCGATTCTGACCAAGGCTAAATCTTCTATATTAGATAGGGATGATTTTAACTTCTGGATTGGGCCTAATATCAATGTTAGAGGCGTGCGAAATTCATGCGAGATATTTGTAAAAAATTGTGTTTTCATTTTATCCAACTCTTCATATCTCAGTTTTTCTTCTTTGATTAATTTTGAGCGATAACCTATCCCTAAGGTATAAATCACAATTTGTCCAATTAATGCCGTATATGTGATATCACTGTGCGTCGCAAGACGCACTATCAGGTTATTTGCATTGCCGAAGATCCCAAATATATTCTGAAGTTGAGCTGGAAGCAATATAAGGATGATCCAAATGACGCCTGCGAGTATAATGAGAACAAATTTGTTTTTTCTTTTCCATAAAAATGGAACAATTAAAAAGTAGAGAAGTAAGCCAACGGCAACAAAATAGGGCCACGTCGTCTGGATGGATGTAAATGAAAAACAAGCGCAAAGAAGTACGATCCCTATATAACTTATGCCGAGGTAAGAAATTATTTTTAATAGCCGATCAGCATGTATTGACAATTTCTGTGCTTCTAAAAATATTCTTGTAAAGGCAGAAAGCGAGGCTGCAGCGCATCCTATTAATAGGGGCAATAAATATGGAACAAATTGTGGATGATTGGGGGCTAAATATGTTTGGAAATACATTTTAGAATGTATATCTCCTCCGATTGCAGCATATAGGGACATGGAGATAATGAAAAAACTTAAAAAAAGTGCTGCTTTATCTTTGCTCATTATATACGTAAGGAGGACAAAGATTGCAAGCATCCATATCATCCCTTGCAAGAATAGTTTAGGATAGACAAATTGATGATCAAGTATAGAGTTATGTGCAATATTCGATGCCTTAGTGCTTACGCTATACATCAATAATGGCCAGGCATTAATATCATCTAGTTGCTCGTAATTAAAATTTTTAATATAAACTCTGAGCTCTTCGGAGGCTTTAATTGGAAAATATACAGATCGCGCCCATCCATATGCTGCATGGGTCGAAAAGTCTCCGAAAATCTTTCGTGCATTCGGAACTCTTGCACCAATTCTATAAAATGAAATAGAATCATTTTCACGTCCTACATAGATGTGAAGTGAGTCGACATTTACAAGATTGTTATAAGTAAAAGCGAGATCCATATCCCTCCCTGATGTATTGCGTAAATTAAATCTTGTCCAGTTAGTATAGACAGATTTAACTATAGGATCAGATTGCCATTTTTCTGGTTTTATAAAATTGACCTCAGGTGATGGATGTGCAACAGCTTCATAATTGTATATGTCATCGGGATCAGGCAGTCCCTGTACATATCCATGTATACGAACATTATCTTTTAATTCATCAAATGAAAATGTTTTAATACTTTCAAAAGGGAGAAGACTTGTACTTAAGGATAATTCCGAAATCAGTCTACTAATTCCCTTTTTAGGCTCGATTGATCTGGATATAATACCTGGGCCATGCAGGTTAAATTTTATAAATTCCTTTTGACTAATAAGAAATGCTAACTCATTATTCCAGTTTATAGCAGCATTTATACCAGGAATGAATTGGTCTCTTTGAAAGGAATTCAAGGACCAATTAGATGAGTAGAATTCGTTGTTATTAATTATTTCAAGGTCATCGTCGAGTACAGTGAATTTGTTGTCGTGGAATAAGCAGATTCTTTCGTTGTCAAGGGTAAAGGCAGCATTAATCTTTTCTACTTTTAATCCTGGCCATTTGGCCTGTATGTTAATTGGAAAACCAGATACAAGCGTTTTTTTTCTGTGATTATAAAGTGCCCCTTCGCTTCCGGAAAAAAGTAAAATGAGACCGCTTTCCATTCTGACAGCGGCATCTATATATTGAAATGATAATAATGGAAATTCTTCCTGGAGTGGTTTAACTGTCAGAAAATCTATTTTACCATTAGATATGGTCGATAAGGCAACTCCGTCTTTGGTAAACCAATATGCCAGACTGTCATTGATACGTGTCGCAGCTTCAATGTCTTCAAGCTTTTGAATATGGATCGAGGGTTGCCCCATTAACCATCCAGCCTGAATAAGGATAAGAAGGGTGCCACAAAATAAGATGCGTCTTATCAAATGTATCGGTTGCTGTAAAATTCTAACTAATTTAAGAGAATGGTAATGTATGAAAATTGTCTTTAAAAAAGGCTTGGCAGAAAGTGAAGTTGTTTTTCTGAATTAATGAACCCTGAAGAAAGCTGATAATCTTATTGTGCCTTAGTGCACTATGTGCTTAAGTGCTTAAGTGCCTTGAATGATGCTAAATGAGCATTGTAAAGGAAGTTGTTCGTTAATGATTGTTAGTTGTCCAATCTTGTGGGCGGGTTTTCCCTTTCCTTGGGCGCTGAAGCCGCTCAGCGAAAGAGCCAGGATTAAGGCGGGGGCATTTGAGAATGTGCTTAAAAGCCGAAGCGCCTTGAATGGTGCAAATTTAGTTAGAGGACTTATCCTATTGCTATCGCGATATAGGTCTTGTGAGACAAGTAGGTCCGCCACCTCCAAGGACACTGATATTTCTGCCTTTGTAGGTGTGCACATTGCAGTTTGCTGCTTCGAGTGCTAATTGTGTGATCGGATTTCCATCGACGAGCACACAGTTACGAGGGGATAATGCGAGGACATTACATCCCATACTTTCAAATTCTGAATCAGGCACTTCAATGAGTTGATAACCTCTGTTGATGAGCATATTCCTAAACATAACGGGCATTAGGGGAGAATATACAACAGCCAGGTCATCATCAACAGGGCTGAAGATGGACATCAAATGAAAGACATCATTCATGCCTTTATAATGGGGTAAATGGACATGAATGCACTCAATCCCGAGAGGAGCTAACAATGCCTGTAATTGTTTGAAGCCATCCATATTGCTGCGATATCCGTGCCCGACTGCGAGCGTTTTGTCATCTAACCATGCTACATCTCCTCCTTCCATGGTTCCTGGAGAAGTTATTTCGCCTATTATTTTAATGTTATTCTTTTCGAAGATAAGACGCTGGGCAGCCGGTTCACCTTTTCGGTCAATTTTCCCCATATTACACAATATCATTCCTTGATCAGTTGCAATACTGGCATCGCGGCAATAGATGGAATCCATGGTTACATGCTTGTCTTCTTCAAAGAATTGGACCTCCGCACCGGAAGATCTCAGGATATTGACAAAATTAGCGTATTCAACAAGGGCGTCTTTGTAGTCCGGGCAACCCAAATAATTGAGTGATTTCCATTGTGCAGATACATTTTCCTGATTTAGAAAGCCCTGCGCAATAGACTTCAGATAAACCTTTTTTAATGGAAGGATATCAGAATGGCTTGTTTCTTTATTACTTAAATTCATTGGTGCCGAAAGATAGAACAATTGTTTTTATTGGTTGATTAGATTGGTGTGTTATTAAAATTACAAAAACGGTGTGAGCATCTGACAATACTTCTCTTTTTGTTTTAAGTCATCACTTTTATAATTGTGAAAACCCGATCAATAAGTCTCCTTTTGTTATGTGATCAGCGTAAATGCAGGTTTTATTAACACCTTTTATTCCGTGAATTTATCAGGCGGTGATATAAATACACCAATTCTGAAAAAGTAAGAACTGTTGGGATCGATATCTAATAGATTAGTCCCATTTTCCTGTAATTGAAAATTAGAATTAAAATTTGACTGGTATCCTGCTTCAGCATTAAACCATAGCCAGGGCACCAATTGTCTTTGTACTTTGATAAGATATTGGATTTCGCTATGGCTAAAAGATATTTGCCGATCTGGAATATCCTGATTAAAAGAATAGCTTTCGCCATTGTAATTAGCACCTACAAGTACTATTGTCTCCGGGTCAATATTGTGTCTCAGGTATATTTTCACAGGTAGTGTTGCTTCAATTCCCAGGCTTCCATTTAAGTTGGTATTAAAGAATAAAAATGGTAATACCCTGAAATTTTTCTGTCTGAAGCTGGAAGATCCAATTAAGCCGAAACCCCATTCGTTGTCTTCATTCTTTTTTATTCCAAAAGCAAGTGTTGTACTATAAATGGCATATTCGCTCCCTAAATTTATTAGTCCTTTGTAACCTCCCTGGTAATCAGCATTTAACCTAAATCCGAGATAATTTTTTTCTCCAAGAGCATAAGTCATAATTGCAGATAATGAAGAACCTTTAAGATTTAAATTGTCAAGATTTGTCAATAATCGCTCGTGATCACCTGGTATTAAATTGAATTTAAATTGCTCAGCATGAAACCCATAACTCATTATCATAGTAAATGCATCACTTCTTACAATAGGGTAGGAAAGTTTTGCTTTTATTTTTCTGAATTTTGAATATCGTGGTAGAGGAGGATTTATTTCTCCATTTGGAATAGCTAATTCACCCGGTCCTATCAAATTGTATGACAACTCAATGCCTTTAGATCGGGATCGATTTTTAATTCCGGGCTTGCAATAACATTTTATATTTAGCGTGCTTTCTTCCAGATTTTCTAATAACAACTCTGGTCGCACCTGTGCAAAAGAGTATTGTGCAGTTATTAATGTAAGTAAGAAAAAGAAGGAAATGATTTTTTGCTTTAAATTTAATTTTTTGACTCTTAGCCATTTATTATGGGTTGATTTGTATGGAATATCTGGTCTTTCTAAGTATAAGCCTTTGTCCTTTTTTGCTTGACCCATAAAAGAACGAAAAAAAGGCGCTTTCCATAATGTTTCTCCTCCTTCGTCAGACCACATGTAAATCACTAAAATCGGTCCAAGGTTTCCCGATTTTTTAACGTGTTTCACATGTTGAAACGTACGGAAAGAAGAGATCCCCGGAATTTTCGAATATCTTGAATTTCTAAATTTTATTTCTAACTCATTCCAATGCATATATAGATTTAATTAATGGAAATTTAAAAGTCCATTACAAAGGCAACTGATTGACACTTTCCAAAGAAATTAATGTAAATATAAATAACCATTTCTCGGCTAAAATATTTTTCAAATGAATTGAATTAGAACGTTTTCAAAAGATAAAATTAGATATCTTATTAAATTTAGCTATCACAAACAACTGCAATGAAAGGAGCCCTGAAAGAATGTGGCGTTTGCAATAGTGATTATTTAATCTTGATCCAGACATAAAACGGAAGACCTAACATAAGCATCAAAAATCCCCAGAATACTACTTCTTGCCCTGATCCTACTACCGCAAAAAGAGAGAAGATAAATGCTGCCAGCCCAATCCAGACGCTCCAGTTCTTCAATATCGAAATTGATTTATCGCGGGACAAAATCATATAGGAAGCTGATGAAAACAAGTAGGGTACCAGGACAGTTAACGTTGACAGCAATATCATAAACTCAAATGCCTTGTTCAATCCTTTCGTATAATTGGTGATCATTAGAATGGAGACGAGGACACTGGAAAGAATAATCCCCGGAGCTGGAGATTCCCGATGATTTAGCTTCGAGAAGAATTCAGGAAAGACTCCATCTCTTGCAGCAGCTAAAGGTATTTGTCCCTGCATCATAATCCATCCATTCAAAGCCCCGAATGTCGAAATTATAGCTCCTGCTGCGACCCAGTATTGGGCTGCACTGCCAAACATCACACGTGCGGCATCGGCAAATGGAGCTGTAGAATGCTGTAATTCTTCCGGAGGAAGGACGCCCATAATGGATATAGATCCCAATACATAGACAAATATCGCAGTTAAGGTTCCTATCCATGTTGCTCGAGATATGGTAGAAGATCCCTTGGATGTACTTTCAGCTGGTATCGTGGCACACTCCACGCCAAGAAATGCAAACAAGGTTAAAGTAGTTGTCTGAATGATCGCACTGAAGTTGCTTTCACCACTGATATTTAAGGGGATGAAGTGATCCATATTGAAAAAAAACAAACCGACAAGTGTAACGACAAATAGAGGAATTACTTTAAGGATGGTGGTTACTAACTGTACGTATCCGGCACTTTTAATCCCCCTGTTATTGACCCAAGTCAAAAACCAGATAATTACTAATCCACAAATTATTGCGAAAGGGGGATGCTCACCAAGAACAGGGAAAAAAACAGCGAGATATCCCAGCATGGCGACCGTTATTGCCGCATTCGTGCACCAAATAGAAATCCAATATCCCCAGGCAACAAGGAAGGCAGAGAAATCTCCAAAACCGGCTTTCGTATAAACATATGGCCCGCCGCTACCAGGTACTAGCTTGCTCAGTGAAGCAAAAACTTTAGCCAGAAGTATAGCTCCTATAGAAGATATGACCCATCCAAATATGCTGATGCCACCATACACAGCCAGAGATGCAGGTAGTAAGAATATTCCCGATCCGATCATATTGCCCAGGACGAGTGATGTTGAGGTCCATTGGCCTATTTCGTTTTTTGTACCGGACGGCGATTCTGTCATGTCGTAAAATAGGTTTTATTTCTAATTCCGAAGGCGGGGATTTCGTTCGAATTATTTATAAGTATGCATTATCATCATTATATAAGGTCTTATGCCTTCTCCTTCATTTTCAATTTTCAATTCTGCTCGGG
>JAJCYJ010000818.1 GCA_029262975.1 Saprospiraceae bacterium | reverse complement strand
TATTAATACTAGAATATTCCAGACAGATTGGAGCCATTCTAACAGGCAGTCTATTTGCATCACGAAATAAAACCAATAATCGACTTGACAGCAATCTCACAACTTTGAAGAGTGAGTATTTAGATATTCTTAGCCTGAAAAGTGAGAACATGGTCGAGATAGATCTGAAAAATAGTCAATTCCGAATTTTAACACATTTGATTTCGAGCGGCAGTATTTTGTCTATTTTAAAATTTAATAAAAATAAAGCTTTTGAAAGGAATAATAAAGGCATACCCTATCATTATATGTTGCATGAGCAATCTTTAATATGTTCAAAATCAAACAGTTATGAAAACTTAAATACGGCATCAATTCGAGGTCAATTATATGAAAGGATTGTTACACTAATAAAGGATAAAACTGGAGTGATTATTAGCAGAGGCGAGGCCAAAAAATTAATGTTTCTGATATGCTTCAGTGAATTAAAGACAAAGGATAAATCCTTGCCCATTTTCGCAAAGGCATTTCCGGAATTAACTCAATGGATAAAGCGATATAGAGATCTTAACATGCCACATCCTGTCTTAGATGAAAGAATGAAGCTACCTGTACTCTTACAATTAGTCGAGTCCGAATTGTTTGTTGATAAGATTTACAAAGACATTGTAAAGCAAAAATTAATAGTTATTCCGAAGCACGATTCCATGTTGTGTCGTGAGTCTGATCTTATGAAAGTTCTTGACATAATGAAGAAGCATCTTAATAGCTTTTTCGGTCAAAATCAGTATGTGCTAAAGACAGTCTTTAAATCCCTGAATATTAGTGTGTAGAGAATATACTTATGAATAATATTGACCTCAATATGATATGATATCTTAATAATTAGTAAGTTGGTAGATAGTTTTTGATTATGTGGCTATGGCTGCTAAAATCTGTCAAATTAAAGTGGGATAGTATATGGCGTTGTTTCAGAAATCTGTTCTTAACAAGTACCTTAATACCTTAGATGATGCAAAGGTAAAATCTGCTTTCAAACGATTTACGGACTTTTTTCATAATGAGTCGATAATACAAAATATTAGAGAAGACAAGGAAGAACAATTCCAATATGGATTTCTTCAAAATCTTTTCGATGAAGTATTAGGATATACAATTAATCCGAAACAATACTTTAATTTAACGACTGAATTTAAGAATCTCAAAGGCTCCAAAAAGGCCGACGGTGCAATACTAAAGGATGGTGTTGCTATTGGTGTCATTGAGCTTAAATCAACCAAAACAAAGGAATTATCAAAAATTGAAGATCAGGCCTTCGGTTATAAAAGAAATCAACCTAATTGCAAGTATGTCATTACCTCCAATTTTGAGAAACTACGATTCTACATTAACGATTCTATAAATACGCTGGAGTTTAATTTATTTACCCTTAGTGAAGATGACTTTAAACTGCTTTATCTGTGTCTTGGAAAGGATCAGTTATTATCAGATGTCGCACTTAAATTAAAGACTGAATCTACGCTTCAGGAAGAAGATGTAACTAAGAAGCTATATAAAGACTACTCAGCCTTTAAAGCGGCTCTATTTAACGATTTAGTGGCTCTTAATCCTCAGTATGACAAACTGGTACTCTTTAAAAAATCGCAAAAGCTAATAGATCGATTTTTGTTTATTCTATTTGCAGAAGATAAAGGCTTGTTACCTCCAAATTCGATTTCCGCAATAGTTAAAAGTTATGATAAGCTCGAAGAATTGGATTATAAGAAACCGCTGTTTGATGTGTTCAAACAGTATTTTGAATACATAAATACAGGTCGTCCAAAAAGAAAAGATAAGGCGGAGATATTTGCATATAATGGAGGATTATTTTCAGCTGATGAAATATTAGATAAAATAGAGATCTCGGATGAGGTGCTTCTACGTAATACAATGGACCTTACGAAATATGACTTTGATACGGAAGTAGATGTAAACATCTTGGGCCATATATTTGAGCATAGTCTTAACGAGATAGAAGAAATAACCGCAGAACTTGAAGGACGGCCAATAGGCAATCTGAAATCAAAACGAAAGAAAGATGGTGTCTTCTATACACCAAAGTATATTACCAAGTATATTGTTGATAATACACTAGGCAAGCTTTGTGAAGAAAAGAAACACGAAATCAAATTCAAAGAATCGGAGTATATACCTAATAAAACGGCCAATAAAAAGAAGCCGCTCTTAGCAATTTTAGATCAATACAGAGATTATCTTCTTTCTCTTACCATCTGTGATCCTGCCTGCGGTAGCGGCGCTTTTCTCAATCAGGCTTTAGATTTTCTTATCACAGAGCATAACTATATAGATGAACTTAAAAATAAGCTTCTTGGTGGCTCACTGGTCCTATCAGATGTTACTAATGATATATTGGAAAAGAATTTATACGGTGTGGATATAAATGAAGAATCGATTGAAATAGCCCGTTTATCACTTTGGCTTAGAAGTGCTAAACATGGGAGAGCCTTAACAACATTAAGTAATAACATTAAATGTGGAAATTCTCTCATTGAGGATAAAGAAATCGCAGGAAGAAAAGCATTCATATGGAAAAAAGAATTTCCTGAAATAGTTGATAATGGAGGATTTAACGTTGTAATTGGGAATCCACCATACGTCACAAAAACTTTCACCGAAATTGAAAAAAAATTCTTTAATGACAATTACGAAACATCTCAATACCAACTAGATCTCTATGTATCCTTTATGGAGCTTGGGATAAAACTACTACAGGATAAAGGAATTATAAGCTTCATTGTGCCAAATTCCTGGATGAAAAACCTAATGTTTGATAAGTGTCGGAGATTTATTTTATCAAATGTTTATTTAGATAGGATCATACCTAATATAGATAATGTATTTACTGACGCTTCAGTTGATACAATGATTTTTAATGGTATAAAGTCTTCGGAGATGAACTCGAAAATAGAAATTGGACATTTTTTAAATAATGAGTATGTCGAAAAACATTTTATAGAACAACTTAGATTTGTGAATAATGATAAGTCAATATTTGATGTAGAAATTTCTAAAGATGCGGAATCAATCTTTGTAAAAATTGAGAAACAATGCACCAAGTTATCCGATATAAGTGATGTAACTAGAGGAATCAATCCTTATGATAAGTATCGAGGACAGTCTGAAGAAATAATAAAAAACAAACTTTACCATGCCACCTTCAAAAAGAATGAAACATTTGTTCCTGAAGTGAGAGGAAAGCATGTTTATCGATATTGTCTAGACTGGGATAGTCATTCATATGTTAGTTATGGCGAGTGGTTAGCTGCACCGAGAGAAGCTAAATATTTTGAAGGAAAAAGAGTTATTTGCCGACAAGTATTAGGGAATAATTTGAATTGCACCTTCATAGACACTGATTTTATAATTGACCAGAGTGTATTCATTGCTAAATTTGATGATGAACAAAGTCAAAGAGTTAATCCTATTTTTGTATTAGCTCAATTGACATCAAAACTAATTGCCTATTATTTTAGATATAAGGCTAATGAATTTGATGCGTTATTTCCAAAAATAAAAATTGGAGAATTTAAGCAATTGCCGATCAGAGTTATTGGAGGACAAAATCAATTAGATGTTATTTCATTAGCACAAAAGATGCTGACTTTAAACTTGGCTTTAATGCATATTAATAAAAATTTGGCCTCCTATCTTCACACACAATTTGATTCAATAATATTGACGAAAAAACTTCAGAATTTGCAATATCTCAACTCTAGTGAGTTTATCAAAGAGCTTAGAAAAGTTATTAAACGGTATAAATCTGGAAAGTTATCTAAAACGGACGAATTTGAATGGATGCAACTCTTTAACTCTAAAAAATCTGAGGCTCAACTAATAATGGACGATATAAAAAGGACCGACAGTCGAATCGACCAATTAGTCTATGAGCTATATGGATTGACAAAAGAAGAAATCTCAAAGGTTGAAGCTGCCATGACATAATTTCTCTTATTTGCACCCCTCACATCATAAACACCTGACAATCAACACTTAATTCTTTTTGTATTGCATAGGCTTAGTAATCTAATACTTAGAATTAGTATATCTGGTTACAGTTCCAACTTTATATATTAGATTAAGAGATGAATATTGTAATGGAATTATAATGACAATATTGGCACTTTAAAAGACTATGATTTAAGTAAAGAGTATTTTGTTAATTTTTCTGATTAATTTAGTTTTTAATAGTTATTCAGTGGGGCGGGGTCTCGAAAGTTGGAAATAATAAAAAAAGCCCTCCCCCCGACCCCCCAAGGGAGTGTGTCGTATGTGTGGGCCGCCTAGGTTTGGGGAAAGATGTGT
>JAJCYJ010000817.1 GCA_029262975.1 Saprospiraceae bacterium | reverse complement strand
CTCATGAAGCCGTACATTGTTATCAATTCAACGCATATGGGTTTTGGGGCTCAAATCCAATCGCTGGTTATCCAAATTGGAAATGGGAAGGGTATGCTGAATATGTTTCCAGACAAGGCGAAGACCAGAAGGATCTTAATGAAAACATACGCTACTTACTAAGCCATAAAAATAAGAACAGTTGGAGTATTCTTCTTTCTGATGGTACAATTTCGTCAATTGAGTATTATGAAGACTGGATGATAGTCAAGTACTTTCTTGACATTAAACATTTTTCTTACGAGGAATTATTAAATCATCCCACTGAAAAAGAAGAAATTGAAAAAGAGATGATGAATTGGTTTAATGAAGAAAATAATATACGAAGGGATAATAGAGGCTAAAAGTCATAATGCTGTGGGGCCTAAATTTCAGTAAATCTGTTTACAATTAAAAACATAGAATTGAATAACACATAAAATATGAATACAAATATAAATTTAGCCGTACTTATTGACGGTGATAATATTCCATCCGCCCACGTCAAAGAAATGATGGAAGAAATTGCGAAGTATGGAAATCCGACTATTAAGCGAATTTATGGAGATTGGACTAAACCGAATCTAACCAAATGGAAAAACCTCTTGTTGGAAAATGCTATTACTCCTATCCAACAATATGGATATACTACGGGCAAGAATGCGACAGACTCTGCCATGATAATAGACGCTATGGATATTCTGTATAGCGGTAAAGTCAACGGATTTTGTTTAGTTTCGAGTGATAGTGATTTTACTCGCTTAGCTACAAGATTAAGAGAAGCAGGAATGCAAGTAATTGGCATCGGAGAAAAGAAAACTCCCAACCCTTTTATAGTTGCTTGTGATAGATTTGTCTATATAGAAATTCTGAAAAATAAATCTGAAAAGAAAAGTGATGATAGCAAGGATTTAAGTAAAACCAATGTAGATAAAATAACCATGAAAGAAATTAATCTAATTGCAACGACTATTTCGGATCTTTCAGATGAGGAAGGCTGGGCCTTTCTTGGAGATGTTGGTAGTCTATTGCAGAAGAAACAACCTAATTTTGATTCAAGGAATTATGGCTTTGAAAAACTGACACCATTAATTAAATCAACCGGTAACTTTGAGATAGAACAAAGAGAAAATCCAAGAAGCAAGCACAAGTTGATATATGTGAAAAAAAAGGAAAAGCGCACTGCCAAATCTAAAAAGCGTTAGACCTTTTTTAGTTTGCCGGGCGAATGCATAATTCTGGATATCCAGTTTATAAGGATAGCCTTTATTTAATACACAAATAAACAAGTACGCTGGAAGCCATATGAAAATGGAAGCATTCAATAATTACATCAAGCAATTCCCTCATTACACGCCTAAAGTGTTTGAATTGGTTCTTCCATTTCTAAGTGTGAAAACAATTGAAGCTGGAGATTTTCTTCTTCAACAAGGAAAAATATGTAGAAATATCGCCTTTATCGAAGAAGGGTTATTAAGATTGTACTATCTCATTGACGGCAAAGAAGTCACCAACTGTTTTTGTAAAGAAAACACCATTACAACATCTTATATTAGTTTAATAACCCAGAAAGAAAGCGAAATAACTATACAAGCAATAGAAGACACCAAATTGATAATATTGCCTTATAGTGCTTTACTCAATCTATATGAAAAAGATCTGTTCTGGCAACAGGTAGGAAGACTTGCAGCGGAAACCGAATTTATTACGACCGAAGGCCACAATAGGTTTTTGAGGGATTTGTCAGCAACTGAGAAATATAAGCAAATCATCGAAAATGAAAACGATCTTTTGCAACGAGTACCGTTAAACTATCTAGCTACTTATCTACAAATCGCACCTGAGACGTTAAGCAGAATTCGTAAGAAGATTGCTCGAATTTGACTTAGGTCAATTGATAACAGACTTTTATTGGTGAATTTTGCATCCTTGCTTAATCATAAAATTTAATAAATGGATACAAATTTGATAAAACAATCGGTTGTTGAAAGCTATGGGAAATTAGCCAAATCAAGAAAGCCAGGACTTTTTTCCAAATTGTTTGCATGTTGCGACCCAGGTGAGAATGCAAGTTTAGTAGCCAAAAATATAGGCTATTCGCAGAAAGAGTTAGATCTGGCACCTAAGCATGCAAATTTAGGTGTCGGTTGTGGAAATCCTGCAGCGTTAGCTGAGATAAAGATGGGAGAAACAGTTGTTGATTTAGGTTCAGGAGCTGGTTTTGATGCATTCATTGTTGCACGGAATGTTGGACCATACGGAAAAGTAATTGGTGTTGATTTATCTGATGAAATGCTTGATTTAGCAAACAAGAACACACAGAAAGGTGGTTATAATAATGTTGAGTTTGTAAAAGGAGATATTGAAAAACTTCCACTTGAGGACGGTGTTGCTGACCACATTATTTCTAATTGTGTCATAAATTTATCCTTGAACAAAGATAAAGTGTATAAAGAGGCTTACCGGGTCTTAAAAGTTGGGGGCAAATTATCCGTAAGTGATATTGTGTTAGAAAGAGAGTTGCCCGATTTCATAAAGGATTC
>JAJCYJ010000816.1 GCA_029262975.1 Saprospiraceae bacterium | reverse complement strand
TCTCATAAAATCGATCCTAAAAGAGATAGTATTCCAGTACTTAAGAAATATGCTGACAACCTGAAGATAGATCATAATTTGTGGCATTTCTTAAGAGGACCCAAGGATGAAATTATGGAAATTGCTAACGAGGATTACTTCATAGCTGCTCTTGAGGCTCCAGATGCTCCTGGAGGATTTGATCACAGTGGAAAAATTATATTACTTGATAAAAATGCCAAAATCAGGGGATTTTGTGATGGTACTGATCCTGATTCTGTCTCAGACTTCATGAAGGCTATAGATAAACTCAGAAAATCTTATGAGTAAACTCTTAATCCTTATAGCCATCTTCACTTTATTCGGTTTTGAGGGATGTCTTAGAGAACAATATCCCCAGGGAAAAAGAATCTATAATGCTTATTGCCTTCAATGCCATATGGAAGACGGAAGTGGGTTAGGTGACTTATATCCATCTTTAAGTGATTCTGAATTCTTAACTATGAGGATGAATGAATTATCTTGCCTCATAAGAAACGGTAGACAAAGCAGCCAATTAGTGACGGTCTATATGCCAGCGCATAAATCACTAAAAGATGCAGAACTAGCCAATCTTATTAATTATATCAGTTATCAATGGGGCAACAAAAAGAAGATCCAGATGAGAGACGTACAAGAAGATTTGAAAGCGTGTCCTTAATTGAGAAAATACAGATCATCGGCCATGTCTGCCATGATAAAATTAAAGAAGATTATGTCCTCGGAGGTACTGCTTCATATGCCTCTATAATGGCAACTAAGCTATCCAGAAAGGTCTGTTTGACAACAAGTTATGGTCCGGACTTTTCTTTTCACGCTTATTTTAAAAGTATAAATGTCGATATTTCTTGTATCCCTTCTGCGCGCACCACTATTTTCGAAAATATCTATCATCAAGGTTTCCGCACTCAATATCTTCATCAGAAGGCGTCTGACATTGATGTTGATTCTGGTCTGCTTCATGATGATGCTGATGTTATATTGTTATGCCCAATAGCTAATGAAGTAAACATTACCGGCCTTGACACTTCTATGCACAAGGGGTTACTAGCGGCTACAATTCAAGGTTGGCTACGGACTTTTGAAGTAGATGGTCGAGTTACGGTACGATTACCTGATCTCTCCTTAATGAAAGGCCTTGATATAATTTTGCTAAGTGATGATGATATCAACGGGTTTCCAGAATGCATAGACATTCTTAAAGGATTAGTACCATTGGTCGTAATGACGAGAGGAGATAAGGGAGTGGACGTGTTCTATAAAAATAAACGTATCAATTTTCCAGCTATCCCAACCAATCCTGTAGATCTCACTGGGGCCGGGGACATATTTAGTGTGGCGTTTTTGTGCGCATACGCCCGGGATAGGAACATTTCAACCGCCGTCTCATTTGGACAGTCTGCGGCATCCTTAAGCATAGAAGGAAAAGGTATTAGTGCCATTCCGAATTTGAATGACATTCAAAATCGCTTAAATGTCTATCACAAAGATTATCTTTAGAAAACATAACTGAAGTATCATGATACGATTTTCTTGGGTTTTAATATCCTCAGTTTTATTGCTCCAGTGCCACATGGATAAAAAAGAAATATCTGACATGAAGGGAGCTTTTGATTTTATTTCCCAACCAGTGGAAGTACCAGAGCAAGAGGTCAATGTACTTGAAATCGGATCTCAGGCACCCGGCTTCCGGTTACCGGGAACTGATGGTACTTATCATTCATTGGAAGATTATGCTTCGGCAGATGTTTTAGTTGTGATTTTTACATGTAACCATTGCCCTACGGCACAAGCTTATGAAGATAGAATCATTTCGATTGCTTCTGACTATATGGCTAAAAACGTGCAGGTAGTCGCTATTTCTCCAAACAGTCCTCTTGGACTTTTATATGAAGAACTTGGATACTCCGACTTAGGAGATAGTTATGAAGACATGATAATTCGTCAAGATGAAAGGAAATTCAAATTCCCATATTTGTATGATGGAGACAACCAGAAAGTATCTCTTGCATATGGCCCGGCAGCCACTCCACATTGTTTTGTGTTTGATAAGGAACGCAATTTGTTTTATGTGGGACGAATTGATAAATCCGAGAAACCCGGAACGGCAAATGGTGAAGACTTAAGAAATGCGATAGATAAACTAATTGCAGGCGAACAGTTGGATGACCCTGTTACAAAGACTTTTGGGTGTTCTACAAAATGGGGCTGGAAAACTAAAATGAAAACAAAAGTTGATAAAGAGTGGGCAGAAAAAAATATTGCAATAGAGGAGGCATCTCTTGATGAAATCAAGAGTCTTGTCGCAAATAATAGTGAGCAACTTAGGCTGATCAATGTATGGGCGACCTGGTGTGCTCCATGCAGGTTAGAATATCCTGAATTTGTAGTCATACAAAGAATGTTTGGAGCTAGAGATTTTGAATTCATATCTATATCTGCGGATAAAATATCACAAAAAGGAAAAGCGCTGGAATTCTTAGAAAAGGAGGCATCAGCCCTTCGCAACTTTATCTCAGTGACGGATGACAAGTACGAATTAATTGAGACTATAGATCCAGATTGGAATGGTGCCCTGCCCTATACTTTATTGATCGAGCCTGGAGGTAATATAATATGGAAGCATCAGGGAGAAGTTGATTTTCAAGAGTTGAAAAGAACAATTGTCGACCATCCCATGATCGGCAGAGTCTATTAATTTCATTTTAATATTTATAGGTAATATATTTTGTTCTCTGTGAATAGACCGGGTCTCCCTGGAATTAACCGCTCAATCCTGGATTTTAAAACCTTTAACACAAGACTATTCTATGATCCTTATGCTGATGTGACTTATGGTATTGTTATTCTGTTTAAATACCCTTCTCCAATCGATAATTCTTTCTTTAGAATTTTGATTAATATTTAATTTCAAGATTTTATATAAAGAGGTGGAAAACAGTTAAATTCACCGCTAAGCGGCTGATTTCGCATACATCAAGTTTTTGAATTGAATCTAACATAGAATATATGTCTACTGCTTCTTCTATTGCCATTAACACCAAAGGATTTGCTCAAACCTTGCGTTCAGAC
>JAJCYJ010000815.1 GCA_029262975.1 Saprospiraceae bacterium | reverse complement strand
AATGCATTGTCAATTTATTATAGAATTCAAGTCCAATCAATGGAAGGAATATAAGTCCATCTATTATGGCTGCACCTACTCTAATCCAGAATCCGGCATATTCTACCTTCAATTCTGGATCTACCCCATAATCACTATCTAATACTTCTTCGCTCATTTATCAATTTTTATATGAAGCGTAATATAATAATTCTATACAAGAGTTTGATTTTCGGGTATCCTTTACTTCGGAGAATAAATGAAAACAGACCGGTAAATTTATTCATCATTTTAATTACCTAATATTTTTTTTGAAGAGGCTGATCAGACTCCTCAGACTTAGGAAAAGCAAGATGAGTACTTGTATAAATAGTCCCAAAAGTTAATGCGGCACTATAAATCTGACTGACCGCATCTGTGACCTGCGATGCTCTGAGTTCTCTTAAAGGATGGATAAAGGCGACCCATATAATATTATCAGAAATACAATATCTGACATCCAATGCACTGTGAAAGTTAGCTTCCATCGCCTCATTTACCTCATCCACAGTGACATCTTTCATTTCCGAAATGGGTGATATAATTCTCATGCGATTATTAGATGCGTCAGTGATACAGTACATGGGTACTTCATTAATTAAAAATTCTCTTACACTATTATTGATTCTAAATGTATCACTGACCTCGATGAGTAACTCATTAATTTTCTCATCACTCATATCCTGAGCATATAAGTGATATCCAAAGAATGAGAAAAAACTAATAAAAACAATACGCGTTAGATATTTCATAATCTGCCTTTTAATACTTTCTGACTATATAAAATAAAATCTATATTTTCTTCAGCCGAAGCTTTCTGTACATCACCCGTGTTCTATGTCCACCTTTTCATGAATTTTAATAGAACTATTTCTATACCTTTCTGACATGGATAAATATACACCCTTGTCGATTATCGAACATGAGATTTCTATTGTAAGTGATATGGGTCGAGCTATAAATGTTGAATCGCTAAGTGTCGAAGAACCTTTAGAGATTCGCCTTTCTCAAGAAAATGAAGCCTCCCAAAAGTCTGTTCAGTTTACAATTACAATGCGCACACCAGGAGACGATAATGACCTGATAATGGGTCTTTTATATTGTGAAAGTATCATTGAAGGGCCCGAGGATATTAGAAAAATTCTTTTTATAGACCGAAATGTTCGCGAAGTCGTATTAGCCAAAACCTGCCATTTTCATATTAAGGATATCAAAAATCGTCTTCTTTCAACATCGAGTTGTGGAATCTGTGGAAAGAGTAATCTTGAGGCCATGGCCTTTGAATCAAAAAGACTTGCATGGGCCTCGAGAAAAAAAATTAAAAGTGAGCTTCTCCTTAAAATGCCTGCATTAATGAAATCGGTTCAAAATCAGTTTGTAATTACAGGAGGTGTCCACGCAGCTGCACTTTTCACAATAGGAGGTGAATTGAAACTTTTAAAAGAAGATGTTGGGAGGCATAATGCTATGGACAAATTAGTCGGATCGGCATTACATATAGATGTAAAAGATAAATTAGTGCTGGTAAGCGGAAGGACGAGCTATGAACTCGTGCAAAAGACTGCTATGGTGGGTATCGCGATCCTGGCGTCAATAGGACCGGCCAGTAGTATGGCTGTCGAGATTGCTATATCTGAAGGAATTACCTTAGTGGGTTTTCTAAAGAGTAACAGGTTTAATATTTATAGTCATCCGGAAAGAATAATTACTTAATACTTTGGGTATAATAATGTAGACAGCATCTTATCAACCATTTAAAACTGCTCTCTTTTGAATTGCATGGAAACTTGTCACACCCAATATCATAAGGATCAAGGCTAATACTATAATGGACCATTCTCCTAAAGTTGGGACGATCCTGGCGCAAATATTAGCAGGAAGTCCACATGAGCTGTTAAGAGTCGCAGTCATATTATTAGGATCTACCAACACGACATCAGTATCGAATCCAGGGGTCCGGAAGAATGGGACATTCAATAATCCCATAGCGTCTGTAGTCCCGATTGGTCCTGCATATGGAGACTGTAAATTATCCAGGAATCCTTCTGGAATATTATTGGACTGTACGGAAATCAGTGAGTTTGGCGTACCTGTGAAAGTAAGTTCATCATACCAGTAGAGAACTATATTATCAGGATCGGTTATATTTTCATCCCGGCACGAACAAGGATCAAAGGCCCTGGGACATGCAGGAATCACGATAGTTTCGTTATTCTCTCCTAAAAATGAGATGATCGCATCCTGTGTAGGATCTCGGATGAATTCGATGACGATACAACCATTTTCATCTGCCACAAAAGCAAATCTGTCATCTTCCCCAAATAATCCCACTACAGTGAGGAGTTCTCCTGTACCATCAATTAATTCGCAATTTTGAAGATCTTCAATAGTAAGTGCGTCTTCAAATGGATTAAAAATGCCTCCACCTGCTGGTTTGATTGTAATTGTAATTGTATCAGAAGGGTTTGGACCATCACAAATAAACGGTTCGACTACATAATCAATGCCTAAATTGTAGCAATCTTGTTCTGGTAGTGAACAATATCCCATGCCGTCGATAATATTTGCAAGAGGACCAATGGCGATAGTTTCTACAAGTGGAGCAGGGCATCCACATAAAAATGGGTCTACGTCATCATCACATACACAGCCCTGTTCAACCGGATCCCAAAATAATGTACCGTCCTCGCAAGATTCTGCACATGCTAATGAGCAATCAGGAATGCATATGGTAAATGTTTCACCATCTATCATAACATCCATTGTAACTAAAGAAACAAATGGAGGCACTTCAGGACACATACCAGCATCTGCTAATGGATAGCAATGTCCCTCATAAGTAATAAAGCCGGGCATATCACAAGGCTCTCCTAAAAATTGTAGGGCATTTTGCCTGCATCGGATCAGCATTCCCGGAGTTCCCGCTGTGACAGGTACAAGGTCAGAGAAAGTGAATAATGTTAAAAGAATTAGAATTCTTCTCATTGATGATAACTTTAGGTAAGAATTGTGAATGTATTAATTATTATTCGAAATGTGGACAATTGGTTTAACCTTGTCATCCGGCTTACTATTTTGACATTTGTATACCTGAATAGGAATATTCTTTCCTTTTACGCTGACTTCCCCCATTGGTTTTATAAAAAATTGTTCCGGCTCAACCAGTTTTTTAACAGAATCCTGGCTCAGTAGAATGTCTGCTTCGAGTACTTTCGTCGTACTCTCAATTCGAGCAGCGGTATTAACAGTGTCAGAAATAAGTGTAGCATCCCGTCGGATTTCATCTCCAATTATTCCCATAATTAATGGCCCCGTATGCATGCCCATGCCCACTTTTATAGGATCCCGACCTCGAGCGACTAACATCTGATTGTATTCACTAATATCCTCCTGCATTTCAAGACAAGCCAAGAGCGCGTCTGTTGGATTATTTTGAAAAATGGCCATAATGCCATCTCCTAAATATTGACTGACAAATCCATGATTTCTTACAATTATAGGACCCATTCTTTCGGCATACTCTTTTACAAAAGCAAAGTTTTCTTGAGGTGTCATACCTTCGGAAATGGTTGTAAAACTCCTGATATCCGTAAAAACAACTGTTACCTCTTTTTCGATTTGATCTCCTAATTGAACATCCGTGATTTTACTTCGCCCTATGGCTTTTATAAAATCCATAGGTACGAATCGGG
>JAJCYJ010000814.1 GCA_029262975.1 Saprospiraceae bacterium | reverse complement strand
CCGTTTCTTATGAGGCAAGATAATTCATTCATCCTCATATTTAAGAATTCAGAATCACTTAAAGATGGATATAAGTCACCCAATCCAGTACCATCTTCCATATGGCATTGAAGGCAATAGGCATTATAAATTCTTTTGCCCTGGGGATATTGTTCTTTAAGACATCCCAGAAAACCTAATAAAGTGAGGATGGCTGTAAGGATTAAGAGTTTACTCATAAGATTTTCTGAGTTTATCTATAGCCTTCATGAAGTCTGAGACAGAATCAGGATCAGTACCATCACAAAACCCCCTGATTTTGGCATTTTTATCGAGTAATATAATTTTTCCACTATGATCAAATCCTCCAGGAGCATCTGGAGCCTCAAGTGCAGCTATGAAGTAATCTTCGTTAGCAATTTCCATGATTTCATCCTTGGGTCCTCTTAAGAAATGCCACAAATTATGATCTATCTTCAGGTTGTCAGCATATTTCTTAAGTACTGGAATGCTATCTCTTTTAGGATCGATCGTATGAGAGATAAGGACAACATCTCCCATATCTTCAACATGGTTATAAATTCTTTTCATTTGAGCCGTTACCAGGGGACAAATAGAGGGGCATGAGGTGAAAAAGAAATCAACTACTTGTATTTTGTCCTGATATGTGATATTACTCACTTGTTCGTTAAGTTGATTCGTAAACGTAAATGCTCGAATCTTGTGTACTACAGTGTTACCACTTAGATCAATACGATCTCCGATAATCGGAAGTGGTTGCTCATTCGAACATCCGGCGAATAGAATTATGAAAAATGGTAGGGATATTAAAATTCTCATCATTTTTACTTTATATAGCATCTTTTGCTTTTTCAATAGCTGTTAACATTTTAGATCTTACCTCCTTTATGAGAACTTCCTGATCATTGAGGTAATTATCAAGGCCTTTGGTTCCTGGTGTCGGTTTTTTATATTGATGCATCCATGACATCATAGCCTCATCAGCATCCTCTAATTCCTTAATTAATTTTAGGCTTGCTTCTGTCTGTTCAATTTCCTTTAATGCTTTTTTCAACTTGTAGATATCACTCATTTTTGGCATGACTTCATCATGTATGATCATGATTTCGGCATGTCTCTGCTCAATTTTTTTTAGTGCCTTATCCTCCTGCTTACAATATACCAGAAGTAAAGAAATAGAAACAAGGAGCAGGAATGGTCTAAAGTACTGTGTCTTTGTCATCTTGATTGTTACATTCGTATAAATCCTACAAAATTAATTTTCTTGTAGAATCAAACACTTTATAGTCTTTAGTGTTTCACCTTTAGAATAATTATGAATAAGAAAAAAGTTATTCTTTGGTTTAGAAATGATCTGCGTCTTCATGACAATGAGGCTTTAGATGAGGCACTGTCATCCTCTGATGAGATATATCCTGTATACATTTTCGACGATAGAGTTTTTAAAGGAACTTCCTCGTATGGCCTACGCAAAACGGGAAAATTCCGAGCACGGTTTATCATTGATTCTATTAAAGAATTAAGAGATTCTTTAAGATTATTAGGAAGTGATCTCATAATCAGAAGCGGACACCCGGAAGAAGTCATTTTCGAATTAGCCAAGGAATTAAAAACAAATTGGGTTTTTTGCAACAGGGAAAGGACACATGAAGAGGTCCTGGTGCAAGATAAATTAGAACGCAATTTATGGTCGATTGGTCAGGAAGTAAGGTTCTCTCGCGGAAAGATGCTCTATTATACCGCCGATTTACCTTTTCCGGTTACTCATGCTCCCGACACTTTTACACAATTTAGAAAAGAAGTAGAGAAAATTGTTCCGATTCGTGACCCCATTGATACCCCTGCCACATTGCCAGCGATGTCTATTAATACGACATCGGACCCGTTACCGAAAATGAAGGAATGGGGATTTAGCGAAGAGGAGATTTCCGACACAAATGACTTGATTTTTAGAGGAGGTGAGCAAAATGGATTAGATAGATTAAATCAATTCATTTGGAAGAGCGACCACTTATTACATTATAAAGAGTCCTGTAATGATCTACTCGGTGTAAATTATTCATCTAAATTCTCAGTATACCTGGCTCATGGATGCCTTTCTCCTAAAATGGTATATAGGGAGCTTAAAAACTTCGAAAAGTCACGATTAAAAAATGATAGTACATATCATTTGTATTTTGAATTGCTTTGGCGTGATTTTTTCAGACTCATGGGCAAGAAATATGGAAATGATATATTTAAAAAGTCCGGTATAAAAGGGGCGACGAAAAAGGATTTGGTAGATGACCATGCATTATTCAGAATATGGACTGAGGGCAGGACAGGTATGCCCTTCATCGATGCAGCCATGAAAGAATTAAATAGTACCGGATTTATGTCTAATCGCGCTCGTCAAAATGCAGCCAGTTTCCTAATCAATGATTTAAATGTAAATTGGCAAATGGGAGCCGAATATTTTGAAACTCTACTCATCGATTACGATGTCTGTAGTAATTGGGGGAATTGGAACTATTTGGCTGGGCTAGTGAATGATTCCAGGGAAGGCAAGTGTTATAATGTGATAAACCAGGCTAAGAAATATGATCCTAAAGGCTTATTTGTAAAGAAGTGGATACCGACCCTTGCCAATATTCCGGCAGATAAAGTGCACCAGCCATATCTATTAAGCGAAATTGAACAAACGGATTTTGGATGCACACTTCAAAAAGAGTATCCTGACCTCTGTATCAAAAAAGAGTTTTATCAATAGTTTATTAAACGTATACTATCTATTCTGAGTCGAGTCTTCATAAAGTTTTGTATGAGCTGGTTGTTTTTTTGAATTTGACCAGGGCGAATGCCATTCCATTTTATCAGAATTGTTGGGAAATCATGTTCGAGTACTTCGAAATCTGTCAGATGAACTTTTGCAAGTCCTAATTCAGCTATATCAGGATACAACACCTTTAATTCATCTTTAATTTGATCGAATGCCGATGTGTCCAAATGGGCAAATTCGTAATAATTGATTAATTGCGATGTGAGGTTCCTTTCATTTTTCGATTCTTCAAGTTGATCTGCTATTGATTCGAGATCACATTCTAATAATTCAATATCGTCAAGTCTCACCTCTGAAGTTGAAATAATCCTCAGGCTATATTGCGAAACACCAAGGCTATTAAGGCAGTCTATATATTCACTTTCTCTTTCTTGTGATATTGCATTTCCATAGACTTTTAGAAAGAGTATTTTATTTCCAAGAGTGTCTTTATCGGGTTTATAACTATCCAGATAAATAGCGTTTTCTTTAAGGCAAATATTTTTAAACGCCTCTAGATTCCTTTTTAATCTTAGTTCCTGAAGAACATTCTTAAATATAAAGAAACTCGGAATGACAACAGCCAGGCTAAAAATTGATATTTTGAAAATATTGATGATTCTCGTTTTTTTATCTACGTATTGTCGGTACGGAAATTTTAAGAGTCT
>JAJCYJ010000813.1 GCA_029262975.1 Saprospiraceae bacterium | reverse complement strand
AAATTCAAGATTGGTCACAGATTGACACAACATTTTCTCGTCTAATTCTTCTGCTACAAAGTTGACACATTCCATATTATATTCTATAGAAACAACTTCTCCAAAATTCTTTAGCATTTCTGAACTTCTGAAAGTAGCAGCTCCAACATTCAGAATTTTCACAGAACCATTATTCGTTTTAGATGACTTAATAATCTTTCTTATTTGATCAGCGATGATCTTCTCGCGGGCCATGAACCACCAATTGGTTCTTTCTAATTTATAATAATGCAGATAGTAATCTTGTCTCATACTTTACCATTATAATAATGGCTCTTGACTTTGTCGATTATGTATAGAGGGCGCCCTTTGACCTGAAAAAATATTCTTATTATGTATTGACCTATAATACCCAGACTCAAAAGTTGTACACATCCAAAAAATATCACTACCATGATAAGTGTGGTAAATCCGGTTGGTACCTGGTCTGTGTATAATCTTGCAAATAGAACATACACAAAATAGGCGATAGAAATTAAGATACCATAGGTGCCTACTGATGTCATGAGCTTTAAGGGAACGTCGCTAAAATTATACAGCCCGTCATGAGCTAATTTTAAAAGTTTGGAGAACGTATATTTTGATTCTCCTGCATGTCTGGACTCTCTCGAATAAGTAATGCCTATTTGTTTAAATCCGATCCATGCTCTTAATCCCCTTAAGTAACGGCTTTCTTCGGGCATTGCGATTAACTGGTCTGCAACTCTTCTGCCTATAAAGCAAAAATCTCCTGAATCGAGTGGAAGATCGATTTTAGATACCGAATTCAATATTCTGTAAAAGAGTGAATAACTCATTCTTTTTAAAATATTCTCTTTCCGGTTTTCTCTTATGGCATATACTACTTCATATCCTTTTGTAAATTCCTGGTAGAACTGGGTGAGCAACTCAGGAGGGTCTTGCAAGTCTCCGTCGATTATCATGAGACCCAATGTGCCGCTAGCTATCTCTATTCCTGCAGTTACAGCGTTTTGATGACCAAAGTTCCTGGATAGAGAGACGGCAGTATAATTAATATCGGCGGAAGCTTTATTTAAAATCAATTCTGCCGTGCGGTCAGAGCTTCCATCGTTAACCAGAACGATTTCTATAGCTGGTCCTGCAAAGGAGTGTATGAGTGCGTCTAAGCGGTCAAATAAAGTGGAAATTACTTCCTCTTCGTTGTACAGCGGTACAACTACTGAAATTCCTGGTAAATCATTCATAGAATAAAATAAAAAAAGGATGTAATACTAATGTATTACATCCTTTTTTCCTACTCTTTAGCTATTTCTTAGCGAAGAATGGACATTTTCTTTGTATCTATTATTTGACCATCAACTGATAAAGTATAACTATATACTCCTGATGGAAGATTTGAATTAGTCAAATCAATACTTCCTTTACCGAATTGTTCAAGGTTTACAGTTTTAAGTCTTTGGCCGGCATTATTGAAAAAATCAATGCTTGCTGACTTACTGTTAGCAGGAATAGAATAGTCTATTTTAGTACTTCCTCTAAAAGGATTAGGTACATTTTGAGCCAGGCTATAATCTCCTGATAATTCAACATCCTTAACATTATCAATAGTTGTTAAGCCATCAATTCTTTCAGTTAGTTGATTAACTAAACTTCTCAATTCTTTAATATCTTCAGATTGAGTAGTGATAGTCTCATGTTGATCTTTTATCGCATTAATCAACATAAACTTTATTTCGCTATCTCTTATCTGTAAATACTTTTCTTCGTTTAAAACTTTAAGACCACCCTCTTTTGTTGGATCCTGAATTACCTGATGCGTAAATTCTTCAACCAGCTCAGGTGTTACCTTTTGCAAGTCCTGGGCAATCAATCCTACGTGATGCTCATTTGCATTTGTACCACCAAGACCATTGTAATCAAATGTTACAGTCTTTAGCTTTAAAACTTCCTTTAATCCTCTGTTAAAATCACTAACATTTGATTTTAGTCTTTTGTCTGATGGAACTATAAAGGCTGCAGCTTTAACATTTCCAATTACTTCTAATGCTTCAGTTGGAGCAGAAGTTCCAATACCAACATTACCACTACTCTTAACAGCCATTCTTACGAATGATGCAGTTCTAAAGAATAAGTCTGAAGATGCTGTATTCCCGGCGTCAAAATAAAATTGTCCGCTAAAGTTAGGATCTGCATCTGCAAATGCCTGAAATACTGCACCATGAAAAGTATTAGCCGCAGTATTAATGGATCCCATTCTGAATGAACCATCATTGCCACCGGTAAAGTCAATAGTGGTAGCTGCTCCACCTGCAAATGATGATGCTTTTATAAATGCGTTTGCTGTACCATCAAGTACATGAAATTTCGCTCCTGGTGTTCCAGTGCCAATGCCAACATTTCCCATTGCATCAACCTTTAAGGACTGACCAAACATCATCGATGTCGCGAAGCAAAAGGTAAATAGGGTAATTATTCTTTTCATCTTTTAAATTTTTGCGTTTTCTATCGACTTTTCGCCGAATAATAATTATTTAATCTGGTTGTAGACCAAAGATAGAATTTAATTACAACCTTTCTATCCCAATTTTTAGGGATTTTTGGTGTAGTCCCGCTCTATCTCGGTATAATTACAAAGTTAAGTTCAAAGTGGACTCCATTATTTGGGGGAAACCATTGATTTTATAAATCAAAAATCCCGCCAAAACAGGTTGGTAGCTAAGATTTGGCTAATGTATAATTTTTCTTTCAAATAAAAGTAACTAAACCACGGATTTAGGTTATTCAATAATAATTCCCTTTCCTAGGGTAACTTCCATGATAAGCCCGCTACATTGAGCCTTTATTTTAATTTGATCGCCAATATTGTAATTTGACAACTTAGAGGCTTCCGTTTTCTCCAAAGTTACAAGAGCTGCGGGCGATCCGTCTTCCGAATTTAATATAAGAACAGGTGCTCCAGTCTCATCATTATATTTATCATCAATGACTCCACTAACCACTAATGCTTTTCCCAGGTATAACACCTCGGCCTTCTGCTCGTCGTTATTGAAAGCTTCAAATAAGTCTCCAGCTGATATTTCAGCAGTGACTTCTTTAGAATTTATAGATGCCTTTGGCCATTTTAAAAAACCTATATATATAATTAATAACAAGGCAATAATAATACTAAGCCCCTTTATAATTTTATGAATCATTGTTTTGTTTTATTAACCCCTGGGTCGAAAGCTGGCATTGAGTGTTAACTCAATATCTCTTGCTATACCTAATTTATCAGCATCTAAAGCAAGAATAGAAGGAAGCTTTTCCTTCATGAGTCTATTAATCGTCTCCATGCTTTCCTCTTCTATGCGAATACTGAAAGATGTGTCAGTTCTGATTGTTCCATCTCGAAGTACCTTTAATATTCCAGTAGCTTGAGTAATTCTTTTATATCCTCCAATGATTAAGGTGCCGTTAACTTCAACCGGATATGAACCGGGTTTATTAAAATTGACAGCAGCCGGATTGGTGAGGGCACCTTCGAAGCGGAATTTCGAAAATTGCGTCATATTGACCCTGTCACTATTAAAGGCTCTGTCCAGGGCACCCAATTTGAATTCAAATGACTTCATCAATCCTCGGATTTGGACAGTGCCCCTAGCAGGGCTCATCTCACAATAGACTTGATAGTTGTCTGCAATTACATCTAAATAACGGCTGTGAGATTCAACATGAAGGTGACCTGTTCGAGACACATATTTGTCAGGAATGACCGCACTTGTAGCAGTCAGGGTAGATAAGAATAAAATAAAGTAGCATTTATACATACAATCATTTCTTGTGACAATGCCACAACGAAAGGATGTACATTCAGATTCTCTTTAAAGACTTTTTTTTGACACAGGTAATGTCCATTACTGTTGGCATCCAACATTACTGGCCTCAAATTCTGTGCCTGCAGTTACTTCAAATTCAGAGACTATTTCAATATTGTTAGCTGACCAGCTTGACTGCCCGGTTATGGAGATAGTTCCATTGGTCGTAATCATTTGTATGGCTTCATGCAATCCATCCGGCGTGGCAGGTGTGATTATTACGGTATTCTGACAACCCGGGTCACATGGAGGACAAGAGCCCCCACAATCTATACCCGTCTCAGCACCATTCATAATTCCATCATTACACGTAGGCTCCTGTAGTGTCACGGAAGCATAAAGGTCCACATTATCAAGAGCGATCATTCCTGTCCAACTACCATCTCCCCCATCACTGTATATAAATCTGAATCTGAATTCCGGATTGCGGTGTACACTCAAGTCGAGATCAGGAGAAGTGGTACATGATGATTGCCATATATCATTCCATGGGCAAGTACTGTCATTATCAGAATGTATGGAGATCCATGATATACCATCATAAACTTCCACTTCAAAATCACTGTTATTCGGACCTTTCCCCCCATCTTCAAATGGATGAAAATTATAATCAAATTTGAGTTTTACTGTATCAAAATCACTGAGATCATAGATTGGAGAGGTAAGCGTTACATCTCCTGTATACAAGTTATGTGATATTATATCATCATCCATTAAAGCCATACATGTGCCATCAATCGTTTTTAGTGAGGATGAATTCTGTGCTGCACCATAATTATTCAACTGACGCGAAGCATCATCAAATTTCCATTCATACTGAACTAATGGGTCACCACCATTCCAGATATAAGTATTTGTTGATGCTGTATTCCACCCCTCTGGTAATACACAACTATTAAAGTTCTCTGCTACCGTCATCTTGCAATCTCCCGTTGGTTCATCATATGTAATCGTACCTGCACAGCCTGTGTCACTTCCGTCATTCGCGGCAAGGGTAACTTGATTAGAAAGTGTGCCATCTGCTTCAAGTGAACTGATAACTACGATCTGTGGGCTTGCTGACCAGGACTTGTTAAAGCTCAGACCATTAACTATTACATCAAAGCTTGTCGCCGTTCCTCCGCCTCCATGTCTTATTTCAATTGTAAGGTCATAAGTACCTGGAGCACCTGGAATGCAATTTGATGTGGTTGCACTTATTATTTCTGTACATGATCCAATGACACAATCTTCAAAACAATTAAATCCGGCTAATGCTGTATTCACTTGATTAATCGATTGACTTGACCAACTGGATGTGTTCACGGCTATAGATGGTCTCATCACGTGTTGGCTTGATACATCATCATGATTAGCACCAAAATTATGACCCATTTCATGTGCCACAAGCACTCTTAATTGCCATGCTGTTGATGTAAAGTCCTCCAGTATATGATATCTGAATCCTCCGCATACAGCCCCTATCCAGGCCAGGCCAGCTACACTACAATCCCCTCCCCCACATAAATTGCGATCCGTCCAAAATTGACCAATATCATGTGCATTCGTAAATCCGGTTGGGCCCCAATCAGAAAAATCACTGAGTAATGTATTCGCATCGGTAGAAGATGTCCATGGATTACATCCACTACAGGTCGGAATAAAATGTTCTACTATTTCAAATCTTATATCATCTGCAAAAGCATTCTCATATGTCCCGGCCACCATGTTCATCACCGAATTAGATTGATTGATAGCTCCAATATCTCCACCGTATTTCTGCCGGTAAGCGTAATCTACAGCTATCGCTAATTCTGCAATTTGACAATCTCCCCCCGACTTGAGTTGAGGCGTGGTTTTCGCTTCCTGGCTTTTAGAAATGGAAGCAGCACAATTCGCTTCTTTTCCGGATTTTACATGACTCTCCTTATAAAGTACATGTATATTTTCTGCTAGAGTTTTATCGAACTTATTAGCCGGTTCTATGAAATATTTTTCTTTTTGATAAATAATATAACCATACATGTAGTCCCTATCTATTGTCAGTCTGACCTGACTTGAAGCATCTCCCTCGATATATCCCAAATATGGGATGGCAAGATCGTCTTGCTTTATATTACGAGGTTCGGAAGTGCTGATCAGATAGTTGTCCGCCAATAAATTTGCAGGTGACAAGATTGCATGTACGTTTCGATCTTTATCCAAATTTATAGTGACCAGATTTGGCCCATGACTTTTCTTATTATCGCCTTTATATGCTTGCAGCCAATAAGATTGAAATAATTCGTCCAGCTCCTTAGAAGAGGAAGTGGTAAGTGTCGGTTCAATTTGAATATCCTGTGCCATTGACTGTTCAAAAGCAAGGACAGAAATAATCACTAATACCCATAGTGATCTTAAGTGAAGTTTACTACACATGTTATCAATTCTCAGGTTATATGGGCTTTGCAGTAGAGTCTGGACTATAAAATGAGTCCACAGAATCGGTGGTGCCCATAGTGACTGGTATACGTAACAGATTAATGTGAAATATGCTGGAATGGCACAT
>JAJCYJ010000812.1 GCA_029262975.1 Saprospiraceae bacterium | reverse complement strand
TCTGTCATAAAACTGCCGATTGCAGATGCGGCAGCTGCAGCAGAACCAGCAATGGCACCAAAAAGCATGGCTGCAATAATATTTACATGCGCCAATCCTCCTGGCAATGAACCTACGAGTGTTTTTGCAAAGGACACCAATCGACTGGCAATTCCCCCACGATTCATTATTTGTCCGGCGAGAATGAAAAAAGGAATGGCCAATAAGGCAAAACTATCCAACCCTGTTGCCATTCGATGCGCGACAGTGGTAAATGCAGGAAGGGCAGGAATACTTACGAGCATCGTAAGTATTGTGCTGATACCGATACTCCAGGCAATCGGTACTCCGATTCCAATTAGAATGATAAATGCAACGACTAAAATAGTTACTTCCATGATTTAAATTGTAGTTTTTGGAATGACAAAATCATGGAGTTTATAATATATGATTAGAAGCCCGCTAAGTGGAATAACTGCATAAACCGTGGTCATTGGAACTTGTAAGGCAGGAGATGTTTGACCCAATACCTGTGTAATATAGATTAACCGAAAACCTCCTATTATCAATACGGTAAATGCAAATAGAAGGATCAGTATCCTGATCAAAGATTCTAATTTCACTTTTGAAGGTTGTTCGAGTTTAGGAGATACCAGGTCAATAGCCAGGTGCATATTTTTTCCTGAAGCATAAGCTGATCCCAGTATTCCAATCCAAATTAGAAGAAATCGGGCGAGTTCTTCAGACCAACTTGCTTGCTGTCCCAGGGCATATCTGGTAAATACACCCCACAGCACATCCAGGGTCATAACCGCCATCAATAGCGCTAAAAATCTGCCTAAATAATAATCTATTTTCTCTCTCATATTTATCTATTTGACTGCTTGAATTTGTTCGATTAAAGCATAGAGTTCTTTATCGCTTTTATATTCTTCTAAAAGCAGTTTTGTTTTTTCAGCGAATAGTGTTTTGTCAGGATATGTGACGGATACGCCGGCCGCTCTAACAATTTCTAATGATTCCTGTTCTGCTTCCACCCATAGTTTGCGCTGATAACTAATGGCTTCATCCGCTGATTCTTGTAGCCATTCCTGCTCTTGAGGAGATAATCTATTCCAGGCTATTGTACCAATTATAAGAATATCCGGTACGGCCGTATGTTCATTTAATGAATAGAATTTGCATATTTCATAATGTCTCGAACTTACAAAACTTGGGGGATTGTTTTCTGCACCATCTACTACTCCTTGCTGCAAGGCTGTATATAATTCGCCCCAGGAAATAGGTGTGGGTGCGCCACCAAGTGCCTTTACAAGATTAATGGCCATGGGACTTTCCTGGACCCTGATTTTCATACCTATTAAATCATCGGGTTCATTGATCGATTTTTCTTTTGTATAAAATGATCGTTGGCCTGCATCAAAGTACCCCAGACCTCGTAACCAATATTTTTCACTTTGAATCAAAAGGTCACGACCTAACTGTCCATCCTGTACTTTATAGATATGTTCCCTGTCACGAAAAACATAAGGTAGGCTTAAGCATTTTATTTTAGGTGAAAAGTTCTCCATAACTGCCCCGGATACTTTGGTCATTGCCAGACTGCCAATCTGCAATAATTCTAACGCTTGTCTTTCTGTTCCCAATTGCTGACTCGGATATATTTCAATCTTCAGGGTTCCATTAGATTTTTCAGCGAGACGCTCAGCCATAAAGATCATTCCTTTATGAACGGGATGAGCTGAATCAAGACCATGAGCCAATTTTAAAGATTTAGTCTTTGAGATGTCGGCGCAAGAATAAAATATTAGAAGAGTTGATATACAAATAATTTTCAGTTGAATTTTATTCAATTGATAATTGACAATTGATAATTGTGGACTACGTGATATAAATTGAAGTATATTTTTGTTCATAAGCCTTTTGACGATTTTATTATTTTTATTAAAATCCGAACTATTTCATTGCAATCGATAACAAAGGAATCATATTGTTCTTGATCTATATACTGACCAGTTAAAAGCATAATTAACCAATATTCAGTTTCATTTGCTTCTTTTAGCGCGATGCTGAGTTTATGTATAAAGTCTTTTCTGCTCTCTGCATGTTCTGATTCTCGCACCAAAGCTCCAGGGGCAGTTCCACTTCGTTTTATTTGCTTGGATAAAACAAACTCTCTTTTATTTTCTTCTAGCTCTTTAGCTAAAACTACAATCCTCTTTCCGAATGACAGGGTCTTGTCTTTTATAATATTTCTTTTCATTCTTCATATCTCTGCCCCCCCCAATTTTAATTATTAATGTTCAGTTAATACCATTCGATCGCCGATCCAATAAGGAGTGCCCTTGTTGTTCATACAATCATTATTTTCAATTATCTACTGACGATGGCAATGCCATATCAGCATTCAATTTTCAATTCTGCTAAAACTTAAAATACTCTTTAGCATTTCTATAGCAAATATCCTGAACCATTTTACCAAGCCACGGGATGTCATTAGGGAGCAGTCCATTTTCGATATCTTGTCCCATAAGATTACATAGGATTCTTCTGAAATATTCATGTCGTGGAAATGAGAGAAAGCTGCGACTGTCAGTTAACATTCCGACGAATCGACTTAACAAACCCATATTGGACAAGACATTAATCTGATCTTCCATGCCATCTTTCTGATCCAGGAACCACCATGCAGATCCCCATTGAATCTTGCCAGGAGTGATGCCGTCATTAAAATTTCCAGCCATTGTGGCAAAAACTTCGTTGTCCCTCGGATTCAGATTGTATAGTACAGTCTTACATAGTTTCTCCTCTTTGTCCAGGCGATTTAAAAAGCGAGACAGGGATCTTGCCTGGTCAAAGTCACCAATAGAATCACACCCGACATCTGCACCAAGTATACTACTCAGTCTGTCGTTGTTGTTTCTTAATGCACCCAAATGAAATTGCATTGTCCAACCTTTGGCATAATACATACGCGCCAGGTAATAGAGCATTGCAGATTTAAAAACTAAAGATTCCCCAGGATAAATGGATTTTTTTTGTAAAACTTTTTTCAGGACATTGTCTGCTTCCTCATCTGTAAATTCTGCAGCATATATTTGATTGAGACCATGATCGGCAATTCGACCGCCCATTTCGTGAAAGAAGTCTATACGGTTTTGTATTGCTCCAACTAAATCCTGAAGTGAAGTTATAGATTGACCAATAACGGTTTCTAATTTCGTCAAAGAAGTAAGAAAACTATCTTGATCAATGTGTATTAGTTTATCAGGACGGAATCCTGGCAACATTTTAAAACCAGCATCTTTCGCATCAAAGGAAATATGGTGTTCTAAAGTGTCTGTAGGATCGTCAGTTGTACAGACCACTTCAACATTCATTTTTTGAAGCAACTTCTGTGTTGCATATGCGGGCGTATTCAGTTGTTCTGAAGTCGCATGATAAATAGACTCACTAGTTTTTGCATTTAAGAGTTCAGAAATATCAAAATATCGTTGTAACTCAAGATGTGTCCAATGATATAATGGATTTCTCATGGTATAGGGCACCGTCTCAGACCATTTTCTGAATTTATCTAAATCTGAGGCTTGCCCCGTAATAAAATTTTCTGCAATCCCATTGGCTCTCATAGCTCGCCACTTATAATGGTCGCCATTTAACCAGATATCAGTAATGTTCTTAAATTTTTTATTTGATGTAATCTCTTGAGGTATTAAGTGGTTGTGGTAATCAATAATTGGCATACCCTGTGCATAATCGAAATATAATCTCCGGGCAGCTGAAGATTGAAGCAAGAAATTCTCAGTTATAAAATTATTCATGAACAAATATTAGTATTGTCAGCACTCAAGTGATGTAAGTGTTGTACTTGATAAATTTT
>JAJCYJ010000811.1 GCA_029262975.1 Saprospiraceae bacterium | reverse complement strand
GGTGATACAATAGAATATACGATTAAATTTACGAGCTTTTATGATGTACCGATTACCAATGTAATCGTAACTGATGTACTTGATCCGACATGGTTATATATTGATAATTCACTTACCTGTGGTACGGAGAACAACAATGTTATTACACTACATCATGGTACTGTTAATCCGGACCAAATGATTAGCTGTAGCTTCAAAGTAAAGTCTGATATCTTGTCATTTTCTGAAGATTTATTCTCTGACGACCTGGAAGGTGGCACGGCTAGCTGGACGATTGATAACCAAACAGGTCCCGAGACATGGAGTCTTACTACGGACCAATCCAACTCTCCTACACACGCTTGGTTTTCACCTGATCCTGGAAATGAAGTTAATACACATTTCATTGTTTCTGCACCCATCGTACTGGGCTCTTCTTCCGAACTTACATTTTCTCATTTATACAACACTGAGCAAGGATGGGATGGCGGATTTGTTGAGATCTCGACTGACAATGGAACCAATTGGGAGGATCTGGGAAATCATATGATACAAAACGGCTATAATGGCGGACTGGGTAATGGTGCAAATGCCTTTATTGCTAATCGCCCTGCTTTTACAGGAAATAGCGGAGGGTTTATAGAGACAAAAGTTGATCTTTCGGCATTTGACAATGCTACTATACTGTTAAGATTTGTCTTCGGAGAAGATAGTAAAACCGGTGTCTTTGGCTGGTAAGAATAAGACATACTTGTGCGATCAGTGTATTATCAGACTAACATGGCATGTGTCACTTTCGATCAGGGAGACCCGGAATGTGATTCATCTACTACGTTGATGCTACCGTGTCAGAATAATTGTGATAGTTGTAGTGATGGAGTCATGAATGGTGATGAAACAGATATAGATTGTGGTGGCTCGCTGTGTTCATTATGCCCATGCACTCAAATGTCAAATTCATTGGTATACATGGATGAGGTCATTCCGGATGGTACTGATGAACATCTGAAGGTGTCCATCCTAACAAATGGGTCTGTCATTACCGGATCTAATTCTTCAGTAAACTTGAAAGCGGGTATTGAAGTATTATTTAATCCAGGATTTCAGACCGGTGCACAATCTGAACTTACTGTAATTATTGAAGAATGTGAAATTAGATAAGCTGATTTATTAGGGGCTATTATTTTTTTATTCAGGTCTGGCGGGATAGCCTATTAGTTGCCAAGAATTACATCTTGCAATGAAAAATTGATTTTGTCTTATTTTTAGATTTTTTCCTTTGCATAGAGCACAAAATCTATTTTGAGCATCATTTTTACTAAATTAGTATTCTAAATAAATTATAGCGGAGTATGACAGTTCAGGACTATCTTGATGGAATTCCAGAAGAAAGAAAGACAGCTTTTAATCAACTTAGACTAACCATATTAGACAACATTCCCGATGGCTTCGAAGAGATGATCAATTATGGTATGATCGGATATGTGGTGCCTCATACAATATATCCTGCCGGCTATCATTGTAATACAGCATTGCCTCTACCATTTGCTAACATCGCTAATCAAAAAAACTTTATTGGTTTTTATCACATGGGCGTCTATGCGAATCCAGACTTATATTCATGGTTCACAAGTGCCTATCCCAAACATTGTAAATACAAATTGGATATGGGTAAAAGTTGTGTTCGCTTTAAGAAAATCAATGATATACCTTTTGAATTAATAGGGGAACTAATGCAGAAAATGAGTGTACAAGATTGGATCAGTCTATATGAAATGCAATTGAAAAAATAACTAAAAAGTAAATAACAACTTTTCTAATTAAGCGAATCCTGGTATTTTTATTCTGAAAGAATAGCGCGGATATTCCAATTAACACTTTCATTCTGATTGGTACGGTTACTGAAAGTTTCCCATTCTTTATTTTCCTCATCATATAACCAGTCTCCATTTCCGTTGGCGGGTCCGGCATCACACCCGACTGTTTGGATTTGACCCTCAAAATTAACTTCGATCCCAATCCAAACCGGGTTCCCATCCAGAGGAAAAGGATCGTTTAAGGAGATGGTATTCCAGCTGTTATTTCTAAAATTAGTCACTTGCTGGGAGTATACAATATCACCTGGCAGGGAAGGAGTCAAATCGGGTGATATGTTGATATACATTTGACCAGGTGATTCATATAAATAGAAACTGATCTGATTAATTTGCTTGCCTTCGACATTTCTTGTGATAATGGAAGGAAAACGCACGGCAAATTCATACAATCCTGTCTGCAATGTTGGGGCCGTAAAATTATCGCCATCATAATTTAAGACATTAGAACCTTGAGGTTCACCGTTATCATCCTCAGAACAACTAATGGCCAGGAAAATTATTGATATTAAAAGTATATATTTTGTCTTCATGCTAGCGTACTTTTGATTGAAGAAGTATTTTCAATAATACGTATTTAGTAATTGTTAGGAGGTTAAGATTATGATAAATAGTGTCAATGGTTCTATAAAAGAGAGATTATTAAAGAAGTTGAAGCAAATATACGATGGCAGACCCTGGTATGGTAAGAGTATCAAAGCAATCTTAGGAATGAGAGATACTCCCTTACCAACTGAAGTGTTATCATTAATATCCCACATGATCGTTTGGCGTAGTTTTACTACTGCAGCGCTAAGCGGTAGAGAGTATAAAGTGGAATTGAACACCGAACAGGACTGGCCACCTGTAATACTGTCTTCAGCAGAGATTCTGGCAGATCTGGAACAGTCTCAAGTAGATTTAGTAGCAGCAATTACTGATTTCAATAGCGCTCATTGGCACACCAAACCGACAGATGCGAAGTATACATATCTCGATTTATGTGAAGGGATAATAGATCACGATATTTACCATATTGCACAAGTGGCTTTAAATTTAAAGACTAAGTAGAGACCTGACCCAATCAGGTTTTAGAAAACAAGGGCTGGGCTTATAATATTGCTTTTATGCCGATACATATATAGACCATGTGCTATATGCTAATCGGATTTATTTTCATATTAGTTGAATTTATAAAAAGTGCAATTGTTATGGAAGACAATATTGTAAGTGGTGCATCTATTGAGCGGAGGAAGGGTGGTTCTAATATCTGAATTTAAAATAAATTAATTATTATTCCTGTGAGCCCTATGAAAAGGCATAATGGTGAATAAAATACTGTATCTAGTTTGGCAAACACTGTACTCCTGACACGCTTAAAAAAGCCAATATATTTAAAATCACCTACAGCACGTAAAATGAATATAAACGGTATGGTCCAACTGATATAGTTTAAAATTGAACTGGATAAATCAATCCATATTAATTCGGATTTGTAAAGATAGAATACGGAAAATGAAGTAAGTAAAAGCCCGACTAGCGTACTTTCTAAAGGTCGTGGATTAAGTATTCTCTTACCATTTTCATCTGTTGGTAATGCCTTGTCAAAACCCCATTTCCCTCCAATTGCCCAATAATAATGAAGGATAGCAAGTGTAAAAAAGAGGGTGAATAATAGCAATGCTAGTAGGGACATTTTATTTTATTTAGTTGAAAAGGGGAGTTTCCCCGGTGTATTGCGCACAATATTAATCACCTATTATTCTTTTACTTTTAGCCATTCCAGGGCCTTCTTTTTAGTTTCAAAATATTTAAGATTAATTGCCCGGTTTATCGCCGTTGTCTCCATGAAAGGAGTGTTTTCATGATCATGTAAATGGGGTGCGAGTACGGCGATTTTAATGTGCCAACCTTTTAATTCTTCGAGTAATTGCGCGGCACGAAAAATTTTTGTCATAGTTATTTTTCGAGTTGTACTGGCAGTCTCATATAATATTTTATTCTTTTCTTTTTCCTTACAAAGCTCAGTTATAAGAATTATTCTATCCAATAAATTAGAATTATTTGTACTCGTGTCTTTTTTGACGATAAGATGGAACCCCCAATCTGTTTCACGAATAGTCAGTTGTCTATCATTCATTTCGTAAGAATAAATCTTAAGATTTACAATATATAAGTAATCTACTGCAGCGCAAATTTATCAACCGTGTTAAAGATAACAGAATTCTAATAATGAATAAAATAAGATAAGAAATGTCAAATTCAGATATAACTACATTTTTACAGCAAAGGCATGTTTTACTGCTGATAAGCTATTGATAAATAATGCTTATACGAATGTTAAGCAGGAGACATAGTCAAGCTTCATAGAGGTTCAGCTGTGTATGCCACCTTTTCCTGTAACCCGTGGGGATGGGGTGCAGTATTCATAAAAGTAGTAGCAAGTGAATGGCAGTCAATAAATTGTGGACCACAATTGCCATCCATTACGTCAAAATGTAAATGCGCTCCTGTGCTATTACCTGAATTACCGCTAATTCCAATTGCTTGTCCTCGTTGGACTCGTTCGCCAAGATTCACATTTACTCCATTGCTAGTCAAATGGATATATCTTGCTACAGTTGTGTCATCATGTTGGATTGAGACATAGTTCTCCTCACCTGGAACCTTTGTGCCATCTGGATAACTTTCTTCGATGACAATTACGACCCCATCACGTGCCGCACGTACTATTGTGCCCAAAGGCAAATTAAAATCATAGGCAAATTGTTGATTAAGTTGCACTCTATGTGATCTGTTGGTACAATTTCCCTGTGTGACAAGATAAGTTTCACCTATTGTCCAGGGCAATATATATAAGGAGGTTGATTGGTCAGGATATAAATCTTCTGAATCAAGGATACATTGTGCATCTTGACGTTTATTCGAATCATCACCACTATCCTTACCACAACCCAAAAGCAATAGTGCTAATAGTATTGCGATCGTTGATGAGTCGACAGCATATGAAGATAAAAACTTCAGGTCACTCATTTCTTATGTGCTTTAGTGACGGGCCTTTCTAATTTATTAATACTTTAAATATCGTGTAAAATTATTATTTATGGCTGCATCTTTTGGATAATTTTGTTTCTCAAAAAAAGTGCCTGTTATAGTTTAATCTTTTCTTATTTTAGTCAATAAAATTTGGGCATCTGAAGTGTCAAGACATTGATATTGCACACAATTCCAGCTGTGGTATCAAGAGAATTAGGTGAATAATAATAGTATTACAGCCATTTAAGTCTAAAAAGGAATGTCGATATATTAATTTCATAATTAAAAATGCCTGCTTATTCTACAATTGAAATTTTACATTTTTTCAGCTTTTAATATTTCAATATATCCTGGAAGGCGTTTTTTATAATCCTCAACATCCCATTCCATCTGCCAATGTGCAATGTAATCTTCTATGGGTTGGAGTCCGACTTCAGCGCGTCGTTCATTTACATTGTCAGGATCTATTAATGGTAGCACATATTCTTCATCGCTTACACTATTTCTTCCTACTTGACTTCCATATATTTGTAGTTCGCCTTTACCGAGAGCAACCCTGTCTTCCAGCAGAGCCAGACTACCAGGACTTGCCTTATCTTCTTTTACAGCCTGTCTCATCATCGGGAGATATTTCTCCTGTGTTTCCTGGTTAGAATGTTGAATGACTAAAAATAACGTCGAATTCGCAGTTTTACCGATCTTGTCAGCACTCACCCAACCATGTGTTTTCAGGATTTCTTCAACGATGACAAGATTACTTGAATCTTTTTTGGAAATAATATACCATTGCCTTCCCATTTCCTCAGAATCCCAACCATGTTCTTCTACAATCTCTTCTATTTCTGCTCGATATTTCTGATCTTCTACGTGGATGCTATCCAATATCATTCTAATATTGTCGAAATCAATGGCGGCTGATTCATTACTTATATTGACAGAAGTTTCATTCTCTTTACATTGACTGAAAATAAAAAGAAAGACAACTAACGAGAAAATATTATTCTGATTCATAAGCTTAATATAGTGTTGGTTATAACTTGAATGTTATAAATTATAATTACAATTTGTTAATTTTTCGCTAATACTCCATAACTGTTTTGCTAAATCTTTATTGTATGCTTTGCGTCTCGCTTTTACTATTACAGGTGGCCCTTTAAATTCATTTAAGTTTCCAGGCCCATAATATGCTCCACCTTTAGCCTCTGTATCCAGGGCTGCCCGAAGGGTTGGGAGGGCACCTTTATCCGGTTTATGTAAAAATAATGGTCTGATTAATGGTAGTGAAAGCACCATGAATTTTGGTAAAAATCTCATTATTTCTGTATCTGAAATACCTGGGTGTGCCGCTAATGAAATTGTGGGTTGCTGTGCATCGTGCAGTCTCCTTTGCAATTCAATTGCAAATATCAGACAAGAAAGTTTACTTTGAGCATAAGCCTTAAAAGCTGAATACTTTTTTTCAAATTGCAAATCGTCGAAATTAATAGATCCTCTTTTGTGTGCGAGGCTGCTCAGGGAGATGATCCTGGATCCGGGAGTATTAGTTAATGTATCAAGAAGGAGGTTAGTCAACAAGAAATGGCCAAAATAATTGGCAGCCATTTGGCTTTCAAAACCATCTTCAGTCAGACTGAAAGGGGGCATCAGAATGCCGGCATTATTTATCAGGACATCGAGGTGATTATAACTTTTTAGAAAATTCCACGCAAAAGCCCTTACTGATTTTAATTTACTCAAATCTATTTCCCGGCATTCTACCTGGGCGTCAGCATACTTACTCAGTATTCTGTTTTTAGCGTCTTCTGCTTTTTGCATATTACGACACGCTAGAATAACAGTGATTCCCTTGCCTGCCAGAGCCAGAGCTGTTTGATATCCCAAACCGGTATTAGCACCGGTGACAATCGCAATTTTGCCCTTTTGGTGCGGTATATTAGCAAGGTTCCATTTTGACATATGTGTGTTTATTAAAATGACTTTTAACGCGAAGTGCGCATTTTATATTTTTCAGTTAATACCTCTTTCAAAAAGTTTCCTTTCTTAACATATTGATTTTTAGGTTGTATTCAATTGTTCTTTATAATTATTTGGAAGGGATTATCAGGTGATAAAGTGTAGAAACATTTTGGGTGTGAAAGAAATAAAAATTATTTTCTGAATTCAAAACTGCGCATTAATTTGAGAATAATTGAAACGTACTAACTTTTATAAACATGGTGGTCTCTGTTGTATTGTCATTGTTACATCTATGCAAATTACACTTTTATTAATATTTTAAAATGAAGTAATTGATATTTCATAATTCTTAGAACATCAAGGATCTTTATTAATTGTAATCAAGGACTTATACAGTTCATTCATATGTAAATTTAATGTAAACTTTCGCTCCGACAGTTTAATATATTCATAATGTTGGCTTAATCATTTGGTCAAGGA
>JAJCYJ010000810.1 GCA_029262975.1 Saprospiraceae bacterium | reverse complement strand
TTCAAGTAAAAACCCCTCCCTTGGACAATAAAAATGATTCTATTAGTGTTGCTGATGAGCTTAATAAACTTGCTGAATTAAAGGAGAAGGGATTTTTGACTGAAGATGAATTTGAGGAGCAGAAAAGAAAACTATTGGATAAATAAGATTATGACACGTAAGGTAAAATTATTTTCTTTAAAAATGCACAATTAATCCCTGTCTTATGTATGTAAAAATTTATGTCCTCCTGGAGCATCGACCTCGACAAGAAAACAGCAACCTCCATCAATGGTATCACCTTTAAGCTAACCGAAGTTGAACCCGATAATTTCCAATGAATATGCATCAATCCAAAGAATATCCCTCCCGATGATTTAGACGATGAGATTTTAGAAAAGATGGCCAGAGATGCCGATGCAATGTATCAGTGGCGTTTAAAGGTGTTTAAAAATGAGGTTTAGATCTGTTGTCGAAGGTCTGCTTTCGGCCAAAAGCGGACCTTGATTGCATCAAAAATCCCCAGCTACCCTATCATGAGCATGACCCCGACTGTTTAGGCAAGATCAAACTGCGAAACCGGACTCTTAAGTTGTAAAGATTGTTTGACGTTAGCTAGCATCAAACACATTTTGCATTGAAAATTCGTCCCTTATGTCAGCGACATACAATCAATATTGACATTAGATCCGCACCCTCTTAGACTATATTAAGTCAATAAAAACAATATCTTATATGGTTTTTGGCTGAAAGGATGGGTAGGCATTTTTGACCCAAACAATATGACCCGAAAGTGTCAGTTTTACATCAGTCACTCCTAATTTTAATAGTCTCCTAAAAAGAAATTCGCAAAATGTCCATTAGATCCAAATTCCTTGTTTTCACAGCCTTCCTTCTGGTGACAATTTCAATTTATGTATATATTCACTACCCAAAAGAATACAAGAAAAACGTAATCTCAACCCTTCAGACCCAAGTAAGTAGCATGGCTGAAATGATAGCCCTGGGGGTAGGAATAGGGAGTGAGTTAAACAATTTTCAAGTGATCATTGATGCATTGAATTGGGCGAAACAGGATGAGAGTTTAATTTATATTTTAGTTCTGGATGTTACGGGCGAAGAATATGCCACCCTGAATCCCACCAATTATAAAGTTGATGCAAAAAATTTAATGACAACAAAAGGAGTCACCGAGCATAGGGACCATCTAAGAGTGGTGATTCCCGTAATTTATAACAAACAAAATTATGGGAACCTCGTCGTTGGTTATTCGCTAAAGAACCTAACCCAAAACATAGCCCAAAACCGAAATACCACGTTTTTGGTAAGCACTACGATTTTATTGATAGGGCTAGGGTTGTCAATTATTTTTAGTAATAAAATCACCAGCCCTCTTTTGCAGTTAACCAAGGCGGCGAATGCGATTTCTCTGGGAAGAAGTGATGTGAAAATTGAAGTGATAGCCAACGATGAAGCTGGAGAACTGGCAAAAGCATTTAAAGTTATGATGGAGAAGATCAATACTTCTTTTGAAGAAATTAAAACTATCAACTTGGAAATGGAAGCAACTCGGGACCAGGCTTTGGAGGCCAACCGGGCTAAATCCGAGTTTTTATCCAGAATGAGTCATGAATTGCGAACACCTATGAATGCCATTCTGGGTTTCGCCCAGCTTCTTGATTTTAATCAAAAAGAACCTTTAACTGAATCCCAGAAGGGAAGTGTAGGAGAAATATTAAAGGCGGGGAAACATTTGCTCGAGCTTATAAATGAAGTTCTGGATTTAGCAAAAGTAGAATCTGGAAATTTATCCCTGTCAATGGAGCCCGTTGCCCTAAAGGAGGTTCTTGAAGAAGCTGTGGCACTGGTATTTCCTTTAGCGCAAAATCGAGGCATAAATATTCAACACCTACTCGCTCCCAATCATGAGATCGTTGTTCTGGCGGATCGAACCCGGTTAAAACAGATCCTAATCAATTTATTAAGCAATGCCATTAAGTACAATAAAGAAAACGGTTTGTGCACTATACATTCTGAAAAAACATCCAACTCCAAAATTTTAATAAAAGTTTCAGATACAGGAGCAGGAATTTCAAAAGAAAATATTGATGATTTATAAATTCAATTCAACAGACTGGACGCAGAAAATTCCCAAATTGAAGGAGCCGGAATTGGTCTTAGCATCACAAAACGGCTGATTGAGCAAATGGATGGGGCCATAGAAGTTGAGAGTATTCCTGAAAAAGGATCTTGCTTTACGGTCGAACTTAAGGAAGGGAAATTAAGAAAGTTGCCAAAGGAAAAACCGGGTTTCGGTGATCAAAAAGAAGAGCCGGAAACAAAGGCCAACGCAGATATCAAGTTGCTTTATGTTGAGGATAATCCTTCCAATTTAAAATTGGTTAAGGATATCCTTTCAAATATAAATAACCTGGAGGTTCTTTCCGCAAACCATGCCCAATTGGGAATTGAGCTGGCTCAGGCCCATCAACCCAATATAATTTTAATGGACATCAATCTACCCGGAATGGACGGAGTCACTGCATTAAGGTACCTTAAGCAAATGGATGAAACTCGAAATATTCCTGTGATCGCGGTGAGTGCCAATGCTATGGAATCAGATATCAAAGCGGCATTAAAGGAAGGGTTTGAATCCTATTTGACCAAACCAATTCAGATAGAACCTTTCCTGGAAGTCATAAATAAAACCATCAATACCGCCAGGGATAGAAAAGAAATAGCCAAAATTTTATAAAGAGATATGCGGGATTTAGATATTTTTTATCGTTCTAATTCAACAATCTTAACTGGACTGTCTTTCAATATTTGTTTTCGGTCCACCAGGGTAATTCCACCGGGATTGATAGAAACTTGATATTCCGCTTCCTCTGTCGAAGATACCCATTTAGGCGGGTGGGTTATTCTTTGCTGAAAAATTGCCTTTAGATAATACTTTGAAATATCCGCTTTGTTGTTTTTCATGAATACTTTTTTTATCAACAAATTCATTGCCTGACTGTTCGGCGGCGGCAAAAATAAAGTAATCTCCTTCCCATCTTCCCATCTCTTCTTTTTTCGCATGTAGATATTCTTTAGATCCTTAATGGATAATTTCGAAATATTCTGGCTAGGATTGACTATGGCAACAACTTCACCTGCT
>JAJCYJ010000809.1 GCA_029262975.1 Saprospiraceae bacterium | reverse complement strand
CACGTTCAATTCGATATCGATGGCCAGATTATCCATCATACCGGTAATGTTACAGTCATTAATTAAGCAAGGGTTGTTTTCAAAATTTTTATATCTTCAATTTCATGCTCCAAGATTTTGAAATAATATTGAAGACTACCTTGACTTCTTTGCTCCTCTGCCTCTTCATTTTTGAAGGAATTGCCCAGAACAGATGGATAGACGATAATTCTTCGCATATAGAATCTATAGAACACCTTATCCTTCCCCCCCTTAACAACAGATTGTTAAAAGACAAGTATAAATCGAATGCCGAAGAGGAAGGTCAGGCCCCTCATGTTTTTGCGGAAGCAATAGATGAGGATATTAAAGTAACTAATCACGGTAGTTGGGAGAGCAGTGCTAACGGGTATATGCTGTGGCGACAACGTATTACTTCAAAGGATGCTTATTCTCTAAATCTTGGGTTTACCGATTTTTATCTTCCCTCTTCAGCTGCACTATTTATTTATGATGCTAAGAAGACCTTTATCGTGGGTCCGGTTACACAGAAGGACAACGATATCCATAGGGAATGGTGGTCCCCAATTATTCCTTCAGACGATGTAATCATCGAATTGCAGATTGAACCAAATGATGTGACAGCTCTCAAATTCAATCTTACCAAAATAAATCATGATTTTTCAGGCTTTGGTGCTGTGATTTCGGGATCCTGCAATCTGGATGTGATTTGCGGCGAGCCCGATGGATATACTATAGTCGAAAGATTTCGAGATGTTATTAACAGTGTGGGAATGATGATGATACAGGGAAGACTACAGTGTACCGGTTCATTATTAAATAATACAAGAAAAGATTGTACACCTTACGTTCTCACTGCTGAGCATTGTGGTATCAATGAGTCTACTGCAGCTTCCGTGCTGATATACTGGAATTTTCAAAATAGTCAATGCAGAATTCCAGACTCCGTGGAAAGCGGAAACCAAGGTGACGGCATTCAAAATAAATTTAACTCGGGATCTTCTCTTGTAGCGAAATACGATCAATCCGATTTTTCTTTGGTAGTTCTGGATGATCCTGTCGATCCGGACGATAACCCATATTATGCCGGATGGAATAATCAAACAGAATTCGCAGATACAGTTTTTACTATTCATCATCCCGCAGGTGGTGAAAAACGAATAAGTTTTGACTTCGATACCGTTGCTTTTAATGTAGACCGAAATTTTGTTCAGGTGGCCGATTGGGATATTGGCACGACGGAAAGTGGTTCTTCGGGCGGACCTCTTTTTAACACAGCAGGGCACATTATCGGTCATTTGTCCGGTGGAGATGCTGCCTGTGGAAATGACCTTTTTGATGATTTTGGAATGTTTAAAAAATCCTGGGAAGGTGGTGGAACACCTGAGACAAGATTAAAAGATTGGTTAGATCCTTTAAATACAGGGCAATCTGCTTTAGGAGGAAGATATTGTACGGATGTTGCGATAATAGATAAGAATATCATCTCAATCTGCACGATAGAAAAGACCCGGGATACCCTGTCCCTAACCGCTACTGCAGGATACGAAGAAGGTGGCCAGGTAAGTGTTATTTCGTCTTCCCCGGGTTTGTTTACAACTTTTTCTGCTCCCTCGATCACTACTGATCAAACTATAGATATTTATATAGAAGTAACTGATGATTTTGATGATTCATCGGGTACTATTAATGTGTTAGTTGAAAACGATATCGGTCCATCAGAATTTGAAATAACAGTTAATGTGTTTGCACAAATACCGGAAACCGTAAGTCTTGCAGCTCCATTGAACGCATCCTCCGGACATGATTTTGATGTCAGTTTCGAATGGAGTAATAATGCGCCATCTTATCAATTGGAAATATCTGAAGTTCCGGATTTTAGTTTTAATCTGCGTACTATTTCTGATTTGACCTCTCACATCATCAATCTAAGAGATTTCCAGTCTTCAACAACTTATTACTGGAGGGTGAAAGCCATCAATGTTTGTGGTGAAAGCCCCTATTCTGAAGTGTATTCATTTACGACAGGCACCATTGTGTGCGTGACTAATATGCCGACAGATCTTCCTCAGGAAATTGGTCTTGATCCAGTTACATTAACTTCAACGATTACAATTGCTGATGAAGGAACTATTGCTGATGTCAATATTTTGAATATTACGGGTAAACATTCCTGGATAAGCGATCTTACGATGACCTTGACCAGTCCCGCAGGAACAGTTGTCACACTTGTTGAAACCCCATGTTCGGATGAGAACGATTTTTTGGTTTCTTTCGATGATGATAGCGAGAATGTAAATCTGGATTGTCCCTTAACAACAGGCCGAAAATTTAAACCCGTAGAAACATTATCGAGTTTTAATAACGAATCAGCTAATGGAGACTGGATTTTGACTGTAGAAGATGGTGTAGGAGATGATGGAGGCTCTTTAGACAGCTGGACATTAGAATTATGTCTGAACCAAAACGGAACTAAGCGTTTTGAAGCTACACCAACATTTGTAACACTGTGCGATAAAAATCTCGAGCCCATAGATATTGATTTGTTTCTAAGTGGTGGATGGAATAATCCGTCATTGCCTACGGTGAGTACCGGTTCAGGGCTTTCTATCCCGGCAAGTATTTCACCAGATCCTATTGGTTCTTCAAATGAGATAAGTGTGCACATTGAAGATCCCTCTGATTTAGTAGGAGAAAGCTCAGTGACTATAACTTTTGTAGACGATCAGGAAGTTATTGCTACCAAGATCCCGGTGATACATATATCCAATGTTGGTCGACCAGAATTGGAAATTCCTGGAGATGGAGCAGAGAGGCAAAGTCTGACACCCACTCTTGCGTGGATTCCCAGGCAACCTGTAGTTGACAGTTATCGGTTAATTGTGTCTACAGATGAAGCGCTTGAAGAGATAATTGAAGATACTATTATATCGGTTGTAATGTTCACATTAGTAGAGGAGCTTGAAGGCTTAACTACTTATTATTGGCAAGTCACTACCTTAGGAGCATGTGCTGATAGCTCTTCTTTTGTTTCTTCTTTTATTACAGATATGAAGGTCGCTACCATTGATGAGACATTGACTTCAGTCAAAATCTATCCTTCTCCAGCCACAGACCTTTTAACAATTGATCTTGCTGATTTGACGTCGTCGAAAGATCTGATCTTTGAACTGATTAGTACAGATGGAAGGGTAATGACAAAAGGCATCCTTGACAGAGAAATAACAACCCTGGATGTGGCTAATATTCCCCCTGGTTTGTATTTGATTAATTTGGTAAGCAAAGATGGTAACTACGTTTATAAAGTAGTTGTTTCTCATTAAAAAGCCCACCTACTTAGGGGCATTCAGGAGTAAGGAGAAGAGTAGAAGTTTTATCCCGATATAAATCAATACCCCATTTTTAATCAATATTTAATGAAAAGTGTGAACCAAATCTTTCTCACAGTCTCTTAATTATTTGATAATCAACTTTTTAGTAATTAGCTGAATACCCCTACTTATCGGATAGATATGTGACCCTCATTTTGGTCAATAGTTGAAGACACAATTATTACTGTATTAGTCATTTTCGCGAAGAAATGAATTGCACCCATTACTAAATCTATTAGTAATCAGAAATATGTATGGCACAGTGTAATCAATCCATTAAATTTGCAATCAAATATTTATTGAATCTTCTAAAAAGTAATACTATTTAGATTATGGATTGGGGTTTTGTCCTCGCTCCGATAATTCAATTCATCTTAAAAATTAAAATTATATGCGTTGGCAAGGCCGAGAAGGAAGTAAAAATATAGAAGACCGAAGAGGAAAGACTATGAAGCGTGTCGGAGGCGGCATTGGCCTAGGAACAATTGTCGTCGTCATCATGGCTATATTAATGGGAGATGATCCGGGTCAGGTAATAGGGAATGTCATGAATCAGCAGGCCCAGGGACAACAGGCCCCATCGGGAGAGCAATTCCAGCCTTCAGCCCAGGAGCAGGAATTAGCCCAAATGGTATCTGTCGTATTAAGGGAGACCGAGGAAGTGTGGGATGATATTTTCAGGGAACAAGTGGGTCGAAGATATGAGCCGACTGTACTCGTATTGTTCAGTGGAAGTGACAAATCTGCATGTGGTTATGCACAGGCAGCTACAGGGCCTTTTTATTGTCCGGGAGATAGAAAAGTATATATAGATCTCAGTTTTTACGACGAATTAAGACGAAAATTTAAAGCTCCCGGTGATTTTGCAATGGCTTATGTCGTGGCACATGAAGTCGCTCATCATGTTCAAAATCTATTGGGTATAACAAGTCAAATGGATGCACAGAGAGGTCGTGTCAGTAAGACGCAATTCAATGATTTATCGGTCCGTTTAGAGCTCCAGGCCGATTTTCTATCCGGCGTATGGGCGAATCATGCCCATCGTAAAACAGGATTTCTTGAACGGGGAGATATAGAAGAAGCAATGAATGCTGCTGCTGCTATCGGTGATGACAGAATTCAAATGCAATCGAGAGGATATGTTGTCCCCGAATCATTTACACATGGCACCTCAGAACAGCGAATGAGGTGGCTGCGTAAAGGATTAGAGACTGGAGATATTAACCAGGGGGATACCTTTGGTGCAAGGGTGTTATAAACCCAACGATTTTAAATCCATCATTTTACAAGATGGGTTGATTCTACAAGTTTGGTAATGGCAATAAAGATGGCTGGACGCGATTGTCCGGTCAACAATAATTACTACAGCAGAAATGCTGTACAAAACCCCTATTATGGACCATTATCAAGGTGAAGATTACATTAAAGGCCGTGGTGCGCAAATAAATCCGGCTAATCCATTTGACAATAATCACCTGGATCAGGAAGGTCAGGTATGGAGAGATGAAGACGAGATGGCATCTTTGCGTCAAACCCAATATCTCGAGACTCATCCAAAATCAATTCTTAATAAAGTTAAAAGCCCCGACCTCGGATTCGAATACTCTATGAATCCTTACCAGGGTTGTGAGCATGGGTGCATTTACTGTTATGCCCGTAATTCGCATACTTATTGGGGATACAGTGCTGGTATAGAATTCGAGCAAAAAATCCTTGTAAAGAAATCTGCCCCTGCAATTCTTGAGGCGAAAATAAAGAGTAAAAACTGGAAGCCTTTTCCCATTATGTTTTCGGGTAATACAGATTGTTATCAACCGGCAGAAAGAGAATTTCGGATTACTCGTCAAATGCTGGAAGTCTTATGGAAACACCGTCATCCTGTAAGTATAATAACGAAAAGTGGACTCATCCTCAGAGATCTTGACATCCTGGAAGATATGGCTAAACTTCATTTGCTGAAAGTAGCGATCTCCCTCACCACCTTGAATGAAACGTTGAGACTAAAACTAGAACCTCGTGCTGCTTCAGGCCAAAAACGCTTAGACACTGTAAAGAAATTATCTGAAGCTGGCATACCGGTCTGTGTTATGTTAGCACCTATAATACCAAGTCTCAATGATATTGAAATCCCTTTGATGGCAAAAGAAGCCAGTACAGCCGGGGCACGAAGTCTTTCATATACAACCGTTCGGCTGAATGGGGATGTAGGTATTATTTTCAAGGATTGGCTTTTGAAAAATTATCCAGACAAGTACAACCGGGTAATGCATCAAATAGAGAACATTCATGGAGGCAAGATAAGTGACAGCCGTTTTGGTACCCGTATGCGCGGAGAAGGAAATATAGCTGATATAATTGCTCAGCAAATTAAACTGGCAAGACTTACTCATTTTAAAGACAGAACGACACCGAATTATAATACTGACCTGTATGAGCAATTAAAAAATCCACAGATGAAGTTGTTTGATTAAATGATTGTTTATTAGACGTCTTCGATCTATCGATTTTCTTTTTAAGACTGCTTACACCGGGCTTTTATACTGAATTGTGTGTATTAATTAATCTCTTTACCAAATCCTCCTTTCATTAGCATCTTGGCCATCAACACTGGCTTTCGTCATTCCAACCAAAGGTCGGCAGGCTCTTCATCTTAGACAGGAGTTTCGTCCGAATGGACACTAATAGCATTATAAGTACTAATTAATTTCTTTATGCTGCGACATGGAAGTCGCAGTTCCTTCGTCGAATGGACATTTAGTCCATTCGCTGTTGCTCAGTTCACTCAGTCTTCTTAGGTCTTTCAAGACTTCATTTCGTTCATACCGGGCCTGCTTGAAAAGCAGGTGTGCTTAAAGGTCCGTATTAAATGCAGCGCAAATCTAAACCGCCTGGATTGATATCATAAAATAACATTGCCGACTTTCTACCAAGCTGACCTTTAATCTGCGTTTTAAATCAGCCGATTTTGCGCTCCTTTTTTAAAAAGGAGTAAATATTTATTTGGGAGCTTTGTCATGTAAAGCATCTGCGTATCCTTTCTTATATCCCTCTTCCCAATATTGCATAGAGGTTGAGCTTAAAAGAAATGTATGTTCTAAGAGTTTCATACGTATTCCAATGATAGCATCGTCGTATCCTTTTAGATATCCTTCATGATAAAATCTATCTAACTTGTTATTATTAGAATCTTCAGAATCCGTCATAACATTTAGTGTGGATAAGAGATTGAAAAGTTAGAAAGATGTTCATGTGGTTAAATGCTACAATTATTCAACCTATAAAAGTCATGATTAATTCAAGGCACATGACATCATAAATATCTGAATCAGATTATTTCAACTTCTACAAACAGGTTTTTGTCAATTTTGGGCTTTTTAGTCCAATTCACTTTCCTATCCAATTTCGTGTCATCCATTCTCAATACTCTGCCTTCGGTTTTATCATGCAACCGTTTGTTCAAGTTTTTTGCCGGCATCTTCCATGGGTGGTAGGACTTTGTAAGATTGGGGTCTGACTTGTCAACTGGAATCATAGCTATAAGATCCGGATGATTTGCTTTCTCAAAAACTTGTGGCTGTGTAGCGTTATGACTGCCGTGGTGTCCAACTTTGTAAAAGACCGTATTTTCTAAGATATCATCTGTACTTACTTTTTCGTCTTCCCATTTTATATTCGTCCAGGAATTCCAGTTTCCTGTCTGTGCATCTCCTACAAAAAGCAAATAACGATTAGAATCAACTAACTCGAATGCCAGCACAATACTCGTATTATTTGTCATGCTGTCCAGGTGCAAAGCCATCCCGGTAGCCATTGACTTCCAGTCGTTATCGATATTGCGCCATTTGAATTTAGGATTCTGGTATTCCTGATATCCTTCAAAATCTACTGAATTGAAATCAGAAATTTTTCGGGTATATTTTTTATTAAATGGATAGTTCTCCTCGACCTTGGCGACTCGGTTCAGAGCGTCTGCTTTGACACCCAGAAAACTTAGATGGGGATCATATGTTTCCTTCTTTCCTGCGGACGTGTCTTTTAAGGAGACATACGACCTTGGTGGGCCAAGGACATGTACCTTAACAAGCTCGGATAAGTCGCCAGGTAAAGAATAACTCATGCCCGGAGAAACATATTCAATATCATTTTGGCCAAGTTCTTTCAATAATTCTGTGGCTTTATTTGTCAATACCGGTCCATCGCCTTTAGCACCAAAGTCTATTAAACTGTTCAGTGCATCCTTAAGTGTCTTGTCCATGTTCACCCCTTTGTTAGCCTTTTGGATATCTCTTAAGGCTGATACAATCTTTTTATGTTCCTCTAAGACTTTACCTCTTAGTTTGTCCTTGGGGTTATCAAGCCATGACAGAAATACCTGATTAACTGTGATATCTCTAAATATATCTTCAGCATGTGCAAAACCGCTCATGTGGTCATTATGTTGATGCGTTCCAACCAGCAAATCAACAGGATTCTGCCCAATTGTTTCTTTAATATGGTTGGCGATCTTACGTAGCCTGGTTTTTGATTTTGACGAATTCCTGAATGATCCGCAATCAATCACTACATGGCTTAGTTTTTTGGCTTTTCCGAAAGTGAGCAAGAAGCAGTCTCCTAGTTCACCTACCTTATACATTCTAATTTTAGCTGATGTCTTTGTCATGATTAAATTTTAGTGGTCGTGGAGTAAGCGGAAATCCAGGAGATCAAATGATTCAATATTATAGGGTGAGTTTAACAGCAATTCATTCTTTCCATCGACACCGAGTTGGTAGTCAAGTTGCCTTTTGAGTCGGTCATTGCTATTGATGTTTTTGTAGATCACATACTCCGAGTTTTTATTGTCAGAAAGGTCGATAATCAGGGTGCAGCCCCCTCGAAATTTTAATCCGTTCAAGGGGTTTTCTTCATCTCTTATCCGGAGGGTTTGGATAATTGTAATGATCAGTTGTTGCTTTCGCATCCCTTCCCGACTTGTTCTGTTTACGGTTCTTATGCTATGAATCTGAGGGTTTGGAGAGTCCTTTAACCAGGTTATTTTTTCACCATCATAATTTAGTTCCTTGACCGTCCCACGGATGCCAAGTTTATTAAGAAATTTGTTCCAAATCTCTTTATTATCATAAATGCTGGTACCGTTCATCTTACCTTCATCTCTTACCAGGAGTTCATAAATTCTTAGCCGTGCATTTTTATATGCTTTAAATATTTCCTCGCGGTCCTGTATTCCTCCCAGCTGATAGACTTGTTGATCTAATTTTTCAATTACTGTGTCAATCATGCACAATTCTGTCTTGTCTAAAAGATCTTTGGCACGATCCCAGACCAATGACTCTTCAGATAAATTACTTACGCCTTGTGGATAAATGCCCCAACTGCTGAAAGCTTCAATCAGTGCAACTCTGAATCCCAGTTTGTCAATCGGCGCCATTTCGGTATCGGCAGTAATCAAGGCTCTCAAATAATTACCAAATGTAATGTCAACCGGAGGGAGAAAGTCCAGCGCCTGGATACAGACATCCAACAAGTGATCCGCAAGTTCTACCGCTTCGTCTGTGAGTCTTTCAATTAATTCTGTGGAAATAAATGGATTAGCATCAGGATTTACCCCAGCGATTACAAACAAGTCTTCGGTTCGTTTCTTATATAAGTGGACGAAAGCCCTGAAAATCGCAGCAACCAGGATAGAACCTCTTTCGTGTGGTGAATTGATCGTCTCTATATCTGTTCTGTTTGGATCTTTTTGTTGCCATACCTTATTTTCATCGAGATATCCAATAGCGGTTCTTAAAGAATTGTGCCCATAACCCAAGGCCTGACCAAATTGTGTTGCTAATTTTCCAAAAATATTAGCCCCATCGAGGCTCCCTCTTGACGAGCGTAGTTGATGTTTCACCAGTTCTCGGATCGAAAACCGCTGCAACAAGGCTACAATATCTGCGAAAGCTTCGTGAAAGGCACCGACATCCGGATTGGTAGGTTCAATAAATGTAGGATGAATGCTATCAAGTATGGCATGAGTTGTCTCGTGAGCTATTATATCAGGAGAAAGACATGTGAAGATTGTTCCTCCGGGTAATACGGTCCCCTGTTGTTCGTCTACTGCTTTAAAATAACCATAAAGAATTGCCTTTTTATCCGGTGTATAATAAGCATTGGCATCTTCGAATGCGTGTGGATGAATTCTCAGTCGTTGGACATACCGTTCATCATTGTCCTTTCGTCTTTGATCAAAGTGCTCTCTCCAGATTACCTTACGGCCGAGGGCTCTTTCAAAGTTTTGAACAGTAAGCATAGAGATGGTGTAAACAAACTGTTGGTGAAACTGTGGATTTGATTCACTCGGAGTAAGACCATTTCTTGAGAGTATTTCTTCCTCATTAAGTGATATTGGTTGGTAAACACAATTGCTCATAGGATCAACATCTACTATATCCAGATATTCTCCTCTAGGGCCAGGTGCAAGGTTTCTTTCCCATTCAACCTTGTATACAGTTTGGTTGATAAGAAAACTATCTAGCCTGCTGGAAAATGAAGGATCAATTGTATATCCTTTTAAAAGTCGATAAGCCGGATGATTCCTGTCTGCCGGGAGTATATTATCTATGCCACATCTATTCATGGTTATTGCAATATGTGTGAATGAAAAAAATTTCAGCTTGTTATTCTTTAATAATACACTGGTTTAAAAATTGAAAACAAATCGAAACATATTACTTAGCTCTCTCAATAAGAGTTTTCGCTCAATAACAGTCTTTGCTTCAAATGAAAGTCATTGATTCGCAAGTACAAGACCGTCGGTGTTCCCTATTTACAGCCAAGTATTTTAACGTGTTGTTGAAAGTCCAGAAACTATTCCTGTCGCCCTCCTTTTTGAATTGCTCCAATGATTCTATAAAAGCAATTATCATTTACAATTAGAAAATTAGATCATATAAAATAAAAAAGTTGTAAATCGGTCAATTCACACACCCATATCATATAAAATACAGAGAAATCAGTAGTGGAAATCAGGTACTAAAGTCGGAATTTCTTGTTTTGCCAGACTATTCCGAAATAAGATTATGGGCAAGTAATCGGTGCCACAGAAAGGGTGCCGGAGGTGGTAACAGTTAGTTTATAACAGTCTCCTGTAGCCGAAGTTAAAACGATGCCGCTATCATTATCGCTAAGATGAAGATCTCCCCCGGACACTTCAAGTTTTGAACTTGGAAATTCAACACCTATGCCCACGTTGCCTATTTCTTTATTAAAGAAAGTGTCTCCATAACTTCTGAATATTGCCTGGATAGAATTGTCAGCATTTCTTAGGTTAAAGGCACCCCCGCTGGCATTTTGAGAATATTGACTGGCCACTGGTCCATATTGTAATTGTATAGTAGAGCCATTAGGGTGGCCGAGCGGTCTTTGAATATGAAATTGTGTGAAAGGCATAGTGGTCCCTATACCGACTGAACCGTCTTCAATAATAAGATCTTTGTCATTTGTATAATTTCTAGCAAGAGAGGTAAGCATTACACTTAAGCCAATGATCAGTAGATAATTCAGATTTTCTTTCATGTTTAAATATTTAAAATATGGCCTCAGCAATAAAAAAGGAAGGTATTGCTTTAAGTGTATTTACAATGTAGGCTGTGTTTGTCATATTTCTGATGGATTTGCAAATCCATTTTCCTGAAACTATTCCTGTTGGCGACATTATTGGGTATGTCAAAAATGATCAGAACTGAATACACTCATTTTAATCAGATAAAATATCTATCAGGTTTGCTTTTTGATAAATTCTTTATAGCTGCTATTCTTTTTAAATACGTAAGTATAAACCCACATCAGTGTAGCTGTAGGTATAAAGTCTGTACCCGTAAAGATCTCCTCAATAAATCCAATAATCCCACCCAACGTTGCACTGAATATTTTTCTGCGATACATAACAAAGATGGCGATGCCATAAATGGGGGCAAAGACAAAGTCTGCCGTTTCCCCTAAAAGCGGGACCAAGTACGTGGCCATTCCTAATAAGTCCAATGTAATTGAAGCTAAAAGATGGGTCTTCTTTTTCTTGTTATAGCGTTGTAGGCTTTGGTTTTTATCGAGATTCTTCTGAATTATTTCTGCCGCCATAGTTAGATTATGTAACATGATGAACGGATGATAAGTTCTTTTGAATTCTCAATATATTCCTTATGAAAAGTCCTGTAAAGACGATATATCGTAGCCAGGTGTGCCGCATAGCTCTACCCCTGGTGAAGAGGGAGGTAATTGAAATGAGTTGGCGGCATTTTTCTTTGCCCGCCGAAGCTATCTTCGATCGCCGAAGTATGACGTAGGAGATAGCGAAGGAGCGGTAACTCTTGCAAAAATGGTGACAACTCGAAAATCGAAATTCTGAACTGCACTCAATCCGGATGATGACCTTTACTCGATTTCTTCGAAAGTGTCAATAAAGGGTAAATAAATTGTGTTAGTCTGTCGCTCCTACAGAGCTTATATTTCTACCTTATGAAACCAGGGTTTGACAACACTGGCTAAAATGTGTCGCCCCTCTGGGGCTTTTAAATATATTCAGAATAAACAGTCCTGTAAGGACGATAAATCATAGCCAGGGGCAGAACGAAGTGGCACCCCTGGTGAAAAGAGAGGTAATTGAAATGTATTAGAATGGCCAGGGATACCACACGACCTATTCCTCAAATCATCCTAGAAAAAGACTCCTATGGCTAACGAACCTCTCGAATTCTTAACACTAGTATTGTCCTCAGCGTCAACGCTGGTAAATCCACTTTGCCCCGTTGATTCGATGAAAAAGTTGAGTTTATTGCCAATTGGTATTTTAATACCAATGCCTGTGTTAAATCCAAAGTCTGTCGACTTTACTGAATCCTTTACATCTATTCCAAATGCATTGGCAGAAAGTAAAAATCCAGCATAAGGTCCGAAATTCAAAAACCACCTTTTCCTTTTTCCAAAATGCCAATTGGGATTAATAGGTATGGTTAAGTAATTGACATTCAAATCCCCTGCAAAAGGATCCTTGGCTCCTTTCTGGTCATAATAAGCAGCAACCTTAAGACTCCATTTATCAGAAAAGTAGTGATCATAAGAAGCCCCGAATATGACTCCAGAGCTGTAGTCAACCTCATCCGATGATATGTCAGAGCCATAATACTGTGATGCATTAAATCCAACAATAATTCCAATCTCACTGTCACCCTTCATTGGCCAGGATTCGTCTTGCCCAAAGAGATTAGTTGAGAAGATAGTAATAGCTAAAATAAGCAGGTATTTGTTCATCATAATTTTTGATTGTGTGATAATATTTAGTGTTAACGGAAATATTGCTGCTACATTATTAATTATTGGAAATGATTTTTGTAGTTGAATTTGATTCAAAGTTGAGTTTGTTTTGGGGCTAGTATGCTGAAGTTTTATACGCTGAAACTCGTTCTGGCTACACCTGTATTCGCCGTGCTTATTTGGAAGGCCTGTATTTCAGCAGTATAGTTTCCTTTTTTTGGTAAGGTCACGTCGATAAAAAATTGACTATTATCTTCGAAGGACATAGGTGAAGTTTTTTCAAAAGAGCCTTCCTCTGAATTGATAAGAACTGTTACTTCAAAATCTTCGGGAATCCAGGGAGCCCCATTATTAATTTCGCATCCACACATCATAGTGACTTTCGCTCTGACTCTTACCATAGTCTTATTTGAAACTATTTCGGGTTGTACCCATAACCCAGGTGCCTCGAGAACAAAACCCGCCCCTACGGTTAGATCCTTTCCCGGAATGACCCATTCGGTGGCTTGAACAAATTGATCTCCTTGTTCTTTTGGTAAAGGAATACGCGCGGTAATATCTAAAAGGGTCGCATCTGTTAGTTTGATTGTAGCTTCAAATTTTACTGTATCTGTTGCCGCAGCTACCCAATAAATCATCGAATTTGGTGTGCCGGGAGTTACGATCGGAGCAGGAGATACATTGCTTGCATAACTAGTCAAACGAGAACCAGAATTTCCTGTATCGGTAAATCCGGTTGCCAGCACTTTTTGTGTGACAACGTCCTTTATTGTAATTACGGCGCCTCCGAAACTATCGGGCCCTAAAAACATACCGTCGCGCGCTTGAACACGACAAAGAATCGTAGTTGAAATAGACATAAATTTTTGATTGATGCATTAAGAAATGATGATTAGTATTTTTAAAATTAAAAAGATTGGTTGAATTGGTGATTAAATATTTTCCGGAAATACTCTAAGTCAATTTGAATTTTAATCAGAAATATTACGGTAGTGTAGACAAAAAAGGAGTTGCAAAAAGCAACTCCTTTGTGGGCCCACAGGGACTTGAACCTGCCTACCGAGGAACGCAGGCAGGCCCCAGACCCCCTGTCCCGATAGTTATCGGGAGAGTCAGGTACTTGTCTTTTTGATCAGCTTTTCTTTTAACTCATCGTACCTTTTTAAGTTTTCTATGTATTTGCGGCTTTTTATGCTCTTGATCTTTTTTTCGATGCGAATAGTGTGTGCGTATGAATCAACTTCGAAGTGAATAAATAATTGCCAATCATCAGCTTGGGCCGTATAGCTAGTGGAATATTTACCATTGCGGTGCTTTTCGAGCCTGATCATAATATTGTCGCTGGTAGCACCAACATAATACTTGTCCAAGCTCTTACTATGAATGATGTAACAATGGGCCATAATCTGTATAAAAAAAGGGGGAGTACCTTGACAGTATCTCCCCCGATATGTGGTGGGCCCACAGGGACTTGAACCCCAGACCCCCTGATTATGAGTCAGGTGCTCTAACCAGCTGAGCTATAGG
>JAJCYJ010000808.1 GCA_029262975.1 Saprospiraceae bacterium | reverse complement strand
CGCGAAAGACTTGTCAATATAAATATTTTAAAGTAATCAATTGGTCAGCAATCTGAGTCCTGTCAAACATAGCGTCACACTTTCTTTATTATTCACTATATCTATTGTTTAATTGAACCAGAATTACTTTATATGTCTATATTTTATTTACAAAATCCTTAATTTTGGCCGATAATTAACCATTTTGTCTTAGCAAAGGCATCGGTCTGAATTTTTAATTTATAAAAGTCTATCCAAATCTTTATGAGAAAAAAGGTCAACTACACTTTAGAAGAATGGCGAAACAAGGAAATTACAGCACTTGAACTATTGCGCATCGTAGGCGAGCTGCGATTTAATCGCTCTATAGAACTAGTTTTATTTCGCCACAATATTTATGATACACGACCCAGTCAATTGATCGGACTCCATAAATATTCTAAAAATTATGGCAACGTGCATCTATCCATTGATACAAGTCATGCCATTGCACAAGAAATATCCAATCTGACCGATCTTCCTCCTGCAAAAATTGATATCGGTAACCTCGGTCTGGAATGGTCAAGAGATCAAGCTCTATATGACAATTTGAAAGTATTTATATCCAAACGACTATCAAATATAATTGGCCAGGACGCGATGAATCAGAGTCAAAAGGATATTGTCTTATATGGATTTGGTCGCATTGGCAGACTTGTTGCTCGCAGGATAATCGAGACAACCGGGAAAGGTGAACAACTGCGACTACGTGCGATTGTCATTCGTCCAAAAATGGAAGACCGATTGGTAGAGGCACAAAAGAGAGCCTCATTATTTGATTCGGATTCTGTTCATGGAGATTTTGGAGGCAATATTGAAGTAAGTCAGGATGGAAATGAGTTAATAGTTAATGGCAATAGAATCAAACTCATATATGCAGGTCATCCATCTGAAGTTGATTATACTCATTACGAAATAAATAATGCGCTCGTGATTGACAATACAGGCGTCTGGAGAGACCGTGAAGGGTTAAGCCAACATCTAAGACCGGGTATAGATGCTGTCATGCTCACTGCACCTGCTAAAGGAGATATTCCGAATATTGTACATGGTGTCAATCAGAAATCTGTTGACTACGCATCGGAAAAAATAATAAGCGCCGCTTCCTGTACGACTAATGCGATCGTCCCTGTATTACAAGTTCTGGAAGATAAGTACGGTATACATAAAGGGCATGTCGAAACAATTCATGCATATACGAATGACCAGAATTTGTTGGATAATTTCCACAAAAAACCCAGAAGAGGTAGAGGAGCTCCTGTTAACATGGTGCTGACATCAACAGGTGCTGCTAGCGCAGTCTCCAAGGTGATACCATCATTGGCAGGAAAGTTAAGTGGCAATGCAATTAGGGTGCCCACGCCGAATGTCTCATTGGCTATTTTGAATTTATCACTGACAAAGGAAACCGATGCTCAAAGACTGAATGAATTATTGAGGGAAGCCTCCCTGCATGGTGATCTTGTAGAACAAATAACTTATTCGACTTCGACAGAGTATGTATCTAGTAATGCCATAGGCATGACAAGTGCTTGTGTCGTGGATGCACCATCCACAATTGTCTCCGATGATGGTAAATCAGTCATTCTTTATTTGTGGTATGATAATGAATATGGATACACTTGTCAGGTAGTAAGACTGGCCAAATTCGCAGCGAAAGTAAGAAGACACGCCTATTATTAATCAGCCACATTAGTCAATTTATGACTACACACTTTTATTGCATAATCTTTAAGATCGGTGTAATAGATAGGCTATTTCGATTGTGTTAGTGACAGCACTCAAATACACCAAAATTAAGAATTGACAAAATCTGCAATTCTAAAGTGCAATTTATTTATAGCACTTAATGAACACATATTAGTATATTCTTTACTTTATAGACGGGCCTTTCAAGTTAATTTTTATATTTGAAATCTTCTAAAAACAACATGAATGAAAATATTTGCCGGCGTTTTCTTATTATTTGCAATCGCAACTTTTACCTTTTATCTTTTCGTTAGCCAAAGTACTGATGTAAATAAAGATTTGAGACCAGTTGATCGACCGAATCTTAGACAATTAATTGAAGGACGCGGAGCGCACGAATATCTTTATACACATGATCCTGCAACTAAGTCGATCCCAAAGGAACGTTTGCTTGTGGCCAAAGAATATACACGACGTTTACTGTCTCAAAAAGCGGCGATTCCTAATGTGAATTGGGTAGAAAGAGGTCCCAATAACGTCAGCGGGAGAACAAGAGCAATTCTAATAGATGCTGCCGATGGTACAGGAAACACAATATTTGCAGGTGGTGTAGGTGGAGGATTATGGCGTACGACTGATGGTGGAACGACCTGGACAGAAATAGATGCTTTTTTGGAAAACTTGTCGATCAATGGAATTACACAAGACGTAAATAATGCCAGCATTATTTATTTTGGAACAGGTGAAGGGTTTGGAAATGGTGATGCTATCCGTGGTTTAGGGATATGGAAATCCATTGATGGAGGAGCGTCCTTTGCTCAATTAGCCGCGACAAACAATACGTCCAGTTTCTACTATGTCAATTCAATGGCAGCTGTTGATTCTTCAGGAACCACTATTATTCTTTGTGCCAATTCCAACAGCGGAGTCCACCGTAGTATAGACGGAGGTGTCTCATGGACCCAGGTATTGGCAGGAGATGGAAAAGATCTTAGCGTTGCTTCGAATGGTGACATTTATGCAGGTATGGATAATAACAATGGCATCTGGAAATCAACTAATCACGGAGAAACGTGGACCAAAGTATATGCCCCATTCATCAATGCAGGACGTATTGAATTAGCCACCGCTCCTTCGAATAGCAGCATCGTTTATGCCATTATAGAAAATACAGGCGGAGGTGAGGCTACTTTAAGAAAAACAACTGACGGTGGCGCCACATGGCCTGCTATTTCTATCCCTAGATGGAATGATCAGAATTGTCAGAATAATGCCCCGGATTGGACACGGGGGCAAGATTGGTATGACCTGATCGCTGCTGTTGATCCTAACAATCCCAATAGAGTATTTATAGGTGCTATTGACCTCTTCGTTACGGCAGATGGCGGAACATCATGGACACAGGTATCTAGTTGGGTAGGCGGATGTGGACGACCATTTGTTCATGCTGATCAGCACGCATTGGTTTTTGCAGGTAATGACTCCAACGTATTGTGGTCAGGCGGAGATGGTGGTGTATTCAAATCTGAAGATGCAACTGCCGCTGCTCCAGATTTTGAATTTAAGGGTGAAGGTTATAACGTCACACAATTCTATGCTTGTGATATTCATCCCACAGAAGATGAGGATTATTTTTTAGCCGGTGCCCAGGATAACGGCACACAACAATTTACCTCAGCAGGACTGAATGATACAAATTCAGCAACTGGAGGAGATGGTGGATTTTGTCATATCGATCAGGACGACCCGAATATTCAAATGACTTCATTCACAAGTAATAATTATAGTATTTCTACAAATGGGGGCGCTTCTTTCGCTTCCGGTCCCAGTACGACTGGAGGTCAATTTATCAACCCCACGGATTATGATGATAATCTCAATAGATTATATGGAGCCTTTTCAGGCGGTGCTTATTTTAGATGGAACGATCCTGCCACAGGTGGCAGTAATTTTAATACTGTCACAGTTAGTGAATTCGCGGGCACTTCAACACATGTACGCGTTTCACCAAATATCGCGGACCGGGTTTATTTCGGAGGTGGTGGCCAGGTTGTAAGAGTGGACGGTGCAAGTACTGGTCTATCAAATACCGGTACAGTAATTTTTACTGGTTTTGGAAATGGTACAATCTCGTGTGTGGAAATAGAAATAGGCAATGAAGATCATATTATTGTGACCAGGAGTAATTATGGTGTTATCAGCGTGTTTGAAACGACAAATGGCACATCAGCAACACCGACATGGACCAATATAGAAAACAACCTTCCTGATATTCCGGTCAGATGGGCTATGTTCAATCCTGGTAATTCGGATCAGCTTCTTTTAGCTACTGAATTAGGAGTATGGAGTACGGATAATTTGAACGGTGCCAGCACTGACTGGACACCAACTAATACAGGATTTGCCAATACGCGAATAGATATGTTGAAGTTCCGGGAATCGGATCAGGTTGTAATCGCTGCTTCACACGGACGGGGTCTATTCAGCACAATTGCATTTAACAACAAACTATTTTTTACCAAGACCGCGGTGACTACTGGAAATGCTCTTGACACAATCATGTATAATATTGATATCTTAAATAATAAAACGACTTCGATTACAAATGTGACCATTACAGATGTTTTGGATACAGGGTTAGTTTTTGTTAATGGATCGCTGACCTGTGGTACATTTACAGCGGGGACAATCACCATCCTTGAAGCAAATATGACACCCGGTGCTACGCTGAATTGTTCCTTTAAAGCGGTTGCTAAACATGGTAATTTTTCTGACGTCTTTTTTAGTGATGACATTGAAAGTGGTACTGCCAACTGGACAGTGGTGAATGGTCAGGGAGCCGGAATATGGTCGGTGAGTGGTGCTAACCCAAACTCTCCGGTTAATTCCTGGTTTGCTCCAAATACTGGCACTGCCGATAATACGGAGTATTTGATTTCAGATCCAATCGTTCTACAAGCCAATTCGCAACTTGGCTTCTGGCATGATTACGATACAGAATTTGGATGGGATGGTGGTATCATAGAGATTTCTACCGACGGCGGAACTAATTGGATTGATCTCGGCCCGATGATAATATCCAATGGTTATAATAGTGTACTTGGCGTAAATGCCAATCTTGATATTGCCAATCGACCAGCTTTTTCAGGATCTAGCGATGGATATATATTTACAACTGTCGACTTGTCATCCTATGGTACACAATCCGTTCAATTTAGATTTCTTTTTGGTGAAGATGATAATACATCTGAGGTTGGTTGGTTTGTAGACGATGTCCAGGTATATGAGGCATATAGTATTCCAAATATTGCGTGCATAACAAGCACAGAAGGAGATATGTTATGTGATACGACCTCTACATTGATCTTCGAGTGTGTTGTAGATTGCTTTACATGCGTTGATAATATTCAAAATGGCCAGGAAACCGGAGTGGATTGCGGCGGACCAAGCTGTACGCCTTGCGATTGTACAGACGTCAATCCTGACTTGGTTTATGACAATACCAATATTCCTGATGGCACAGACAAACGTATTAAAAACTCAATTAGCACGACTAATTCTGTCAATGTTTTAAATGGCTCAACGGTCATATTACGGGCAGGCAACAGTGTTGATTTTGGTGCTCTATTTGAGATCGTCCCTGGGGCAATAGTGGATGTTGTGATGGATGATTGTACGATTGTTCCTCCCCGTGGAGGTCAATAAGAATTACTTTATAGCATTAAAAAATACGGAATATAATCGTAAGAATGCAATGTAGC
>JAJCYJ010000807.1 GCA_029262975.1 Saprospiraceae bacterium | reverse complement strand
TATGATTTAATACTTGATCTCCCCTCCATCGTTATGGAATTTCCAATTATAAAAAAAGTGGAACAACCGAGAGTAGATGAGTATTTATTCACGTTTGATGTAAATTTCCAATTGTACAGTGGCACCTACTATGCTACGGTCTTGATAGAAGAAAAACGTGAAAATGTATTTTTAAAGCTAAAAGGCTTACATAAAAGTCGGGCTGCCAAAATCGACATTGATCTTGAAGCCTTGGTTAAGCCTATCGAAGAATCGGTTAATGAGCTCGTGGTTTCTGGCCAATTTAAAGTGGGAGGGATGATGAAATATGCTGGTGGAGCAATTTTAAAAAATGGCGTATCGATGGGTGTAAATCTGATGTTTGATTTTTTACAGAGAAGATTAGATGAAGGAGCGAAGGATGATTTTTCTGATCCTGTCTGATCATGATTGATCAACTCCAACACCGTTATAATTTAAGAAATGAACAAGCATGTGAACTACGCACCCAGTTTTTTTATAAGAAAAAATAGATAATTCTTATTAAAGGTGATTCCGCTTGTGTCAAATTTTATATTCTAACTATTCTAATACAACGTGCGTTCCCAGACAATTCGCATATCCAACTCATCAGCCATGGATCATTCAGTTAACAATATGCTTTCATTAATAGTTTCTTTCCAGGTAACCGGCTACACAATATTGAGTATACTCTACTAATTGGAAGTCGAAATACATCTATCATACGACATTCTTAGACTTATTTATTACTTTTAAATGTAGTAAATTCAGCGAGGTATAAGCCGCCAGGTTTCTTCTTATTTCAACCAAAAAATTACTTAAATGAGCCCAAATCATAAACACCCCACTATATATGCGCTAATAATCGGCATCGACGACTATAGAGAAGACCTTAATCTTGGAGGAATAGGATTCCCTAAGTTGCGCGGATGCGTTGGCGACGCTAAGCGTGTCATGGACTATCTTAAAAACGAAACAATCTTAAAAGTAGAACCCTACATACTGCATAATAGCGATGCAACCAAATCGAAGATCGTAAATGCTTTTCGAACTCAATTGGTAAAAGCAGGAGCAAATGATACCATTCTGATCTATTATTCAGGTCATGGAACCGTTGAAACAGCCGATACATCAATCTGGACAGATGAAGGTGATGGGCGGCTGGAGGCTCTAGTGTGTTATTATGATCATGTCAATACGCCGCAATTCTTGTTGACTGACAAGGAACTTCGCTTTTTAATCCACGAGCTTTACACTGCCACAAATGCTCATATAGCAGCGATTTTTGATTGCTGTCACTCAGGTGATAATACACGTTCAATTGTACATAATAATGTTGTAGCACGCCGGGTGGATTTTGAATTTCCACAGAGACAGTATGACGAATTTATATTTTCTGAAAAGTATAAAGCTGAAGATTTTATCGGGAAATCAGTTTCTGATGTCTTACAACAAGGCGCACATGTTCAGATGTCTGCTTCAGAAAGCAACGAACCTGCTTTAGAAGTTGGCGGTCAGGGAGTTTTTACAAAGCACCTGATTGGGGCATTACAAAGTTCTGGAGGAAACATTTCATATGCCGATCTGCAAAGTCGGGTGCGCAATAAAATGAGGGCTGCGTATCAACAAAAACCCAAATTGTACGCACCGAATCAATTTAGTGAGTTAAAACAGAAAGGGTTCTTAAACCAGGAAATTGGAATTGTCGAAAGTGGATCTATAGTTTATAATAATACGAAGAAGAATTGGGTACTAAACAGGGGTGTTCTCCATGGTATAGACGAAGTAAAAACTGAAATAACTTTGGACCTGCCCAATGGCCATCAGAGAATAGGAAAGATTATCTCAACAGATCTCGATTCCGCAACAATAAGATTTGAGATTGAAGAGGGCATTGACATATTAAAGGACTATATCGTATCTATAGAAGGTGTAAGATTGGAAACAATTAAATTGAGAGTTGTCAATAAGAATGTTACTGATGAAGAAACAGTGAAAATTTTAAATCGCCTGACAGAATTAGAAGCCAAACACATGTTGACCTATGTAGACGATGTTCTTCAGGCAGATTACGACTTAATCCTTTGGGATGACTTGTGCTATCTCACGCTTCCTGATACTTCATTACAACCTATTGTACAACCTGTATATACGGACGCTATAAACACACCACAAGTGATATTTGATTATCTCAGTCATATTTCCGGATGGATGTATCAAAAAAACTTAGAAAATAATGGTAGCAATAAAATTCCTGATGATTATCTAATTTTTGAATTTGAATATGTAGATGCATTTGGCAATTCTTCGATAATACACCCAGATGCCTATCATTCCATTCCTATTGAACTTACTTCATCAGATGGAGGCCAAAACTGGAGTGGAAGTTTAAAAATAAAAGTAACTAATAATACAAAAGGCTCCACCGATAAAGATCTCTATGTTGCAGGTATTTATATGCCGCTGGATTTTAGTGCACAAACCGGTCTTTTTCAACCACAGGTCAAAATGATTGAGCCTGGAAAAAGTGAAATAATATTTGAAAAGCATAATGGGATTCCATTTGAAATGGATGACAAA
>JAJCYJ010000806.1 GCA_029262975.1 Saprospiraceae bacterium | reverse complement strand
TTCGGCTTCAGAAATATTAAGATCACCTATTTTCAGATCAATTTTCCATAAGTATGCCAATACTGACTCCAACTCCCAGTCTTTTAATTTTCTCCCTTGAGCACATTCCAGAGCACACAGCTGAATAGCTTCTCTTATGTTATCTTGTGCAGGTTTGACCAGGTCACCATATTTTTCTACATAATCACCATTGTAATAAGTTTCTCGATTGACAGCACCATACAGTGTTGTTGCTTGCAAAAAAGGCATCCCGTGTTTGGCAGTGTAGGACAACCTTGCTTCAGGAGTAACCTGTGCGAGATTAGGATCTTCTTTCTTTATATTATGACATGAAGTACATACAAAATGTTTGCTTTGTCTTTTGGCCTTTTTTTGACCACTTCTTTTTGAAAAACCATTTTTAACAATGTCTTCACCTACAAATTCGCTAACACCTTTAATTTTTAAATTAGGTTTTTTATCAGAAAAATCAAGACCGACAGCTTCCTGTATTTCGGCAAGACTTGTTTCGCGTTCGATTTTTATGGTCTTTTTATAAAAAGAAAAAGAAGCAAAAATCACTATTATTAAAACTCCGGTAATTAATTTCTTCATCATCTACATATTAAATAACCGGGATATCGTAAATCCGAGTCTGAACTGTCCATCTCCCCAATTACTTCTTGTATAAGGAATATAATCCGTCTCCTGGATCGCCTGAGAATTAGTCAAATTAACCTGAAAGACGTGTCCACCACTGGTATCAAACTCAAATCCAATTCCAATACACGGGTAATAATCATTTTCTGAACTTCTTAAATCTGACAAGACTGGAAATGTTGTATCTACCAGAATCGCAATGGACTTCCCCAACTGAGCTCGAAAACCACCTCCAATGCTGGCCAAATCATTTTCATCACCAGTAAGCACGACATTACGATATGTCCATTGAGCATTAAATTGTGCTGAAAACGTATCTGAAAATTTTCTAGCCAGGTGCATTCCAAAATGAGAAGTCATGCGATGAGATCCCTTTGCAAAAAAATTCAAGACACCAACAATCTCGCTTTTCTGCATAGTAGAATACGAAGTCATACCGATGGCCGTGAGGCTGAATGGCAGATTCCCATTTCGCTCCTGCGTCATAATTCTTATTTTTAATAAACCGTTGAGATTCTGCCTTAAAGGCCCTACACCTTTGGTCCTGGATAAACCCACCATAATATTATCGGTCAAGCCATATTCAAGACCTATGGAGACATCTGAAGCATTCTCAAGACCGTAAAATGTCGGCCACCCACCATTGTCTCCTGCCAGATCTCCAAATCGATGGACTATTCTAAAGTCTAACTTGCGTGCTGGCAATGTTTCGACAGAATGTGAATTTATTATCCTGGTGTGTCTAAATGTCTGAATAATCGGTTCTTCCACTCCGTTTTGTTGCCCCCACAAGTTCATCCAACAGAAAAACAAAACAAAACAGCCTAAAATGTATCTCATAGATCGAAATTATATCATTATTTGTGAAAACTCTTTTTAACCTAAATTTGTATTCTTTAGTAGAGTAAAATACTTTAACGTAATATTTCCTTTATAATCTTTCAAAGAACAAATAAAATGTATCCAGTAGAATTAACCATACCAATGTCAAGAGATCTTACAGATTTTGGATTTGAAAGTCTGAAAAATGATCAAGAAGTTATAGATGCCATAGAAAATACATCAGGAACACTTCTCCTTGTCGTTAATAGTGTCTGTGGGTGTGCCGCGGCAAATGCAAGACCTGGAGCCAAGATGGCGATCAGAAATGAAAAACATCCCAGTCGATGTGTCACTGTATTTGCTGGAGTAGACAGAAGTGCAACAGACAAAGCACGAGAATACTTGCTTCCTTATCCACCATCATCTCCAGCTATTGGACTCTTCAAAGATGGCAAGCTGGTCCATATGTTGGAAAGGCATCAAATAGAAGGAAGATCGGCTCAAATGATAGCAGACAATCTAGTTCAGGCTTTCGACCACCACTGTTAAGATATATTCTGATAAAATAAAAGCTCCTTCATAATTAAAGAAGGAGCTTTATTAGACTAAAATCTGAAGCCTTATCTGGCGACTTGGATTAATTCATATTGCTGGTGAGCTCCTATCTTAACGATTAGCAGGTAGGAACCATTTGGAAGGTCATTGAAAGGTATCAAAATCAAATTGCTGCCATTATAGACTATTTGTGACTTGGTAGAGTGAACTTCTCTTCCTAACAGATCCGTAACGGTGATATCTGCGTAATCCTGGTGCTGAACGATTAACTCGAGTTGAGTGCTCTCATTAACAGGATTTGGATATACTCTTAAGGAAGCAAGGTCATTGAGTATGACTTCAATCGCAATGATTTGGCTATACTCAAATCCACCATCATAATCAATTTGTTTAAGTCGATAGTAATAAGTACCACTTCTGATAATATCACGATCCATATATTGATATCTTGTAATCGAAGTAGTGGTGCCATTACCATTAACGATTCCTACAGTTTCAAACTTTGCGCCATCCCCTACTATTCTTTGAATTTCGAAGAAGTCATTGTTGATCTCTGAGGCAGTAATCCATTCAAGAATATTTTTGTTTGAATTTGCATCTCTGTATCCTGAGAATGAGATTAGATCTATAGGTAATGCTTCAAGACGCAACCCGGCATTGACACCTTTAATTGTATCAACTGGTGGAACAAAATAAACACCTGTTGCCCCTGTATTAATATCTACATCACTATCTAAAAGAGGATCACTTCCCTGACCTGGTTGTACATAACTTTCTCCTGAAGTATTCGCTCGGAAGACCAGTCTATAGGAACCAACCGGGATACTATTTATACAATATCTTCCATCATCACCAGTCTCACCAAGAAGTATGGTTAATTCAGTATTTACATCGACTAAAACGACTTGTGAATTGGCTATAGAAGAATCAATACCCTCATCATATACTGCTTCAGTACCTTGTTCATTTTCTTTCCACACGATCCCACATATAACACCTCCGGTATATATGCCAAAGTCAACATTGGTGGTCGTGCTTCCGGGGTTAGTGCTGACAAGACTGGTCGTGCCAAATCCGTTGTCACCGGTCGCATCACTATCAATTGTATCATCATTTCCTATATTGGGTAAAGACAGTGTTCTTCCATCTGGTAATTCTATCTCAATGTAATATGCGCCTACAGCTATATTTTCAAAACAATACGTCCCCTGAGTTTCATTGTCCGGATTAGTTAGTGTCACTGTAGAAGCTACGAGTGCATTGTCTGAATCGTAGAGGTTTAATTGGATTCCGTCTATGCCAACTTCATCTGCATCCCTTCTTCCGTCTCCGTCCTTATCTTCCCAGACAAGACCACATATGCTTGTCGATGCTCTGAATCCAGCATCGACGTTTTTTATAACCACTCCATTACCAACTTCTATTGAACCTGTATAGCCATCGTTATTAACATCACTATCTCTGGCTTCGTCACCTAGATTTTGCTTTGTAGCAACAAATCCGGTGGGTGAGACAAACTCTACTACATAATTGCTCTGGTACAAGGTGAATTCATAATATCCTGCTTCACCGGTATCTGGATGATCAGCTGTGATTGTAGTACAAGATGGAAATCCTTCAAAATCGGGAATACCGTTACGATCAAAGTCAGCATACAAGTTGACTCTAACACCATTTATCCCTTTTTCATTGGCATCCTGACGTCCATCCACGTCTACATCTTCCCACACAAAATCTCCAAGTCTGGAAATTTCATTTCCTGTTATTCTCTGTGATTTGACTCCGATACAACCGTTATCCAATGTAACTGTCACGTCATATGTTGCACTTATAGTAGCGGATACCTCAATAAATGATTCTGTACTACCGGTATTCCATAGATAAGAGCTAAAAACTTCCCCAACTTGTAGAATTGCTGTTTCGGTAATATCACAACCTTTGAGGTCGTAGAAAATTGTGGGATTCAACTGATCACAGACACCTACGACATAAGGGTCGCTGATATCCAGACAACCGCTTTCTATATTCACTATATTAAGAAATGTGTCCAAACCTGTAATCACCTTATCTGTTTCATAGTTTACCGCAAAAGCCAGAAAAAGCCCAACTTCTAATTCCTCAAATAATGGTTCATCAGAAATGCGTAAAATTCTGCCATTATTATCAGTGAGTAAATATTTTGTTGTGAATTGTGCTGATTCATTGCCGCCTTCAGTGTTCAAGACAACCGTCTCTCCCAGACAATAATTACAAGATGAAAGTTCATT
>JAJCYJ010000805.1 GCA_029262975.1 Saprospiraceae bacterium | reverse complement strand
TGATTTTTCAATCGCCTGAATTAAAATTTCATGTATATAGTGTGTCCCCGATATGTCAATGCCTAAAAGATGTTTTAATTGCGAAAGCCCAATGATGATCGCAGCAGCAGAAGTGAAGCCACTAATTACTGGATGTGAAACAAAATTAACCAGGAAGCCCATCTTGAAGGTTCCAAGTAGTAGTTGGATGAGACCTACAGAAAGCGCCAGGACAATAGCCATATTAATATATTGTCCTAAATCCCCATTTGCTATAGCCCCAACTCCTGTTGCTGTTAATAATGAAATCATTGCAACCGGTCCTACAGCCAATTGTCGTGAAGTGCCAAATATGGCATATATAATCAATGGTATGGTTGATGCATAAAGTCCATAAACTGGAGGAAGACCTGCAATTAAAGCGTAGGCCATACCTTGAGGTATCAACATAACTGCAACCGTCAGGCCGGCAGCCATATCTCCTTTGAAAGAAGTCTTGTCATAATGCTGCAGATTTGATATTATGGGAAAAATACTACTTATCGAAGGACGCTTCTTCATCCTTCAAAGATGTGATTAACTTATTACTACGATTGTGATTCAGCTCACAAATCAATTATTGTAATCTCATTTCTGGAAAGACTGATCTTGCCTGCGGCTTCTAATTTTTTAAGCAATCGGGAAATAGATTCCCTCGAAGCATTAAGATCTAAAGCTATCTCATGATGTGAAATGTTTAAAACTTGATCTGACTTATGGCTTACCATTTCGTCAAGATAATACAGTAGTTTCTCGTCAAGTTTCGCAAATGACACCCGATCAATAGTATCAATAAGTGATAGTAATCGCGCATCATACATATTTATAACAAAATCACGCCAATTACTATATTTGCCCATCCATTGATCTGCATAGCTTATAGGGATCATAAGAATTTTAGATTTTTCTTCACATACCGCCTTTATTTCACTGCGCTTTTTGATCATACAACAGCTGAAAGAAGCTGCGCAGGACTCTCCGGAGCCAAGAAAGTATAACAAGATTTCATTATCATTTTCACCTTCCCGGATGATTTTCAAGAGTCCTGAGATAACCATTGGGACATACTTTATGTAATCTCCATAATCTATTATGACCTCTCCTTTGTTATAAGATTTTATGGTTGCGACTTGGGCTATCTCCTCTATTAGTTTTTGATCCTTGGCTAAGTCAGGAAATTGGTCCTTGATAAAGTCAATGTTCATGGTTTAAACTTTTATATATCGTCTTTTCGAATTTCTTCATGATCAGGTTGTCATGATCCTATTTTTAAATGCTTTTGTACAAGGTAAAGTTTAGAATATTAACAATATCAATGAAGAAGGGTGCCGAAGAAGTCCCAGGGTCTGATGACCCCGACTATGAAATATCCGTCCTTACAGGACTGGTTCACAAGGGATATATTGAGCATCTACCATTTGAAAAGCCCTGGAGGGAGCGCCACATTTCAGCCAGGGTCTGTCGTCCTTACTGGGCTAGCATTTATGAAAACTATGCCCCAGGGTCTGACGACCATGTCTAAGATATATCGTCCTTACAGGACAGGTTGCTTATTCTGCGATTTCTTACAATTAAAATGATAAGACCAAAACTTCATTGTTTAATTAAGACATTAGTGCACATTTTAAAAGGCCAAGAGCCATATAAACTTTAAATTTAAATTATCAAACCCTCACAACTTGATATAAAATAATGGACATGGATACAAAATTATATGATCAAATCGCTGAGCAAATTCACAGTGATAACAGTCCGGTTGGTATTGATGCCAAAAAGACGCATATTATTATCATTGAGAAATTGATGCAAATTGAGGAGCGGCTTACAAGAATCGAAGAGAATTTTTTAAAAAAATAAAGAACCCAATGAAACTTAGAATATTAGAAAACTCAATCCGTTTTCGATTATCTGTTCATGACCTTGAATCACTTTCGGAGCATGGTACGATTTCTTCATCTATCAGAATAAGCCACGACAGGACTTTTACATATACGCTACAATCTATTGATAAAATAAGCGTATTATCATCTGATTTTGTCGATGATGAAGTACTATTTTGCATACCAAAGGATAAAATAAAAAGACTGTGTGATCCGGGAGAAGTCGGTATTTATGATGCGATAAAACATAATGACCTCGTACTATTAAATATTACAATAGAGAAGGATTTTAAATGCCTGACACCAAGGGCAGAGGATGAATCTGACTTATTTCCGAATCCCAATGAATCTCATACGGAATGTTAATCATTGAGATCATTTCGTTCTTTGTCTGTTCATAATTCTAATTTATAGTCTTGTACAGGCAATAGGTTTTTAATTGTAAAATGGACAGTAGGTATGATATCAGTCAGCTTTAACCTATAAAGAAATTTAGTGTATCAACAATTATGTCACCACCAACTTGAGTTAATTTTCATTTAATATCATATCAGCACCTTTTTCAGCTATCATATACACCGGTGCATTCGTATTACCACTCACTATATTGGGCATAATAGAGGCATCAACTACCCTTAATGAACGAATACCTTTGACCCTTAATTGATCATCGACAACGGACATTTGATCAGCGCCCATTTTGCAAGTTCCTACAGGATGGTAAATTGTCTCAAGTCTTCTTTTAATATAGCCAATTAGTTCTTCATCACTTGCCCCGGGGGTAATACCTGTATATTCTTCTGAGTGACAATCCAGGGCCTCTTGTGCCATGAGCTCGAAAGCTATTCGACCCCCTTTAACCAGAATTTGCAAATCTTCTTCTGAAGATAAAAATTGGGGATCTATGATTGGGTTAATAAAGGGGTCCTTGTTTTCTAAGGTAATTGTCCCTCTACTCTTTGGATTAAGCAGCGTAGGACACACTGAGTATCCATCCCGTTTAGTCGGAATTGAGTTAAAGTCATATAATGAGGCATTGAGACCATCATCAATATGGAAAGGGGAAAAATGAAACTGACAATTGACGCGATCATTATAATTATCCACATTGAAAAACGAAACTGCTTCGAGGGGACTACACGTAAGTGGATTGTTTTTCTTGGTGATAAAATACTTGACACCTTGATATATCTGCGATCCTAATGCAGCGTTATGGTTAAAGCCAATTTTTTCACGAGTATATCGGCCTAAGAGATAGAAAAGATGATCCTGGAGATTCTTACCTACACCCGGAATATCTGCTTTAACATTAATTTTATGGTGTGCTAATTCATCTTTATCTCCAATGCCAGACAGCATGAGTAGATGTGGACTATGAAAACTTCCGGCGGATAAGACTACTTCCTTTTTACAATTTATTATTTCTATTGTATTTTTACAAATGACTTCTACTCCTACGGCCTTATCATTTTTGATAATAATGTGTAGTACCCGGCACCCGGAGCGCACATGTAAATTTTTTCTTTTAATCACGGGATTTAAAAATGCCTTGGACGCGCTGTGTCTTTTGCCGTCTTTAATTGTAAATTGAAACCGGGATGTGGCATTTTGATTCTCTCCATTGTAATCTTCATTATCAGGCAGACCTATTTTAATTCCTGATTCTATAAAGGCCTCAGCTAATGGTGTTTCGAAATATTTCGCATAAGAGACATGTAAAGGTCCGCTGTCGCCATGATAACCTTTATCCAATTGGTCTGCCTGGGCATTGGATTCTGATTTCATAAAATAAGGAAGTACACTGCTCGCATCCCACCCCGAGCAACCTTTTAATGCCCATTGATTATAATCATCATGATTGCCTCTGACATAGGCCATTGCATTCGTCGAGCTACAGCCACCTAGAGTTTTTCCCCTGGGTAAATATATTTTTCTGTTGGCTATATTTTTTTGAGGTGTTGTCCAGAGATTCCAGTCGTGTTTAGAATGATGGAGCTTACTATATCCACCGGGTATCATAATGTTTATATCATTATCCTTTCCACCGGCTTCTAAAAGCAACACCTGGAACTCTCCGGAATCACTGAGTCTGTTCGCTAATACACAACCTGCCGAGCCAGCTCCAATTATGATAAAGTCGTAGTCCATCTTTTAGAATTTATTAAAACATCTAAGATGGTAATTCTTACTCTTGTAAAGAAGGATTGATCAGAATAAGCGATTTATTTGGTTCTACGCCCTTGACAGGGAGTAGGCCAAAGTTCACTTTTACTCTTGACATTCGTTCATTTTTTTTCATTCGCAAAAAAAAACGGAACCAAAAAAAATGCCTGCCTGCTTACGCACGTAGGCAGGCTCGCGAAATAATACCAGCCCGCTAGCCGGCACCCGCACCCGCAATTTCGCTTTTCCAGCGCTTCTTTTGATCCTGCATATACTATTCCTTTTATAGTATTTTGATTAAAATAAGAGAATTTTATAAAAGAATGAGGTCATTAGATTTCAATTTAAAGGACTAAGATTGATTTATTTTTAATCGGTTAATAGCTGAAGACATTCTTTTAAACTCGCTTTCCAATCTGGTATTGATAGATTAAATTTCTTGGTGACTTTATCGTGAGAAAGCACACTCCATTCAGGTCGAGGCGCGAGTGCACCATATGCTACAGTAGATATTCCTTTAATTGTACAATCAATTCCAGACAGGATATGTATTTCTCTGGCAAAAGATGCCCAGTCGGTAGTTCCTGAATTGCTATAATTATAGAATTTTTTATAAGCTGATTTATCCCCTGATCTAATAATTTCGATTGTACTTCTTGCTAAATCTCTTGCATAAGTCGGTGAACCCACCTGATCGTTGACAACGTTTAAAATTGATCGTTCTTTGCCTAAACGAAGCATCGTTTTTACAAAGTTTTGACCATAAGATGAATACAGCCAGGAGACCCTCAAACATAACCACTCGATATTACTCTCTTGAAGTACCATTTCACCAGCTCTCTTGGATTTGCCATATAGGCTTTGTGGATTGCATTCATCTTCTTCTGAGATAGGGCGACCGGTTATTGAGTCGTATACATAGTCTGTAGAATAATGTATGAGTCGGGCCGAATAAATTTGACAGACATGGACAAGATTGGAAAGTGCTTTACTATTAATCAAATATGCCAATTCTGATTCTGATTCTGCCTGGTCAACTTTAGTGTATGCAGCACAATTGATACAATAGTCCGGACGAAACTTTTGAAAAATAAGCATCACATCGGCCATATTACTGATGTCCAGGGTATCTCTATGTGTGAATAAGAATTCATACTCATCCTGTTGAGCTGCAAGATATCTAAACTCTTGTCCGAGCTGACCATTGGCACCTGTAACAAGAATTACTTTTTTTTCTGGAAATTTAATGTCCATACTATGCAGACAAATGATTTTTAAACAAAGGTTGGTTTTTGTCTTTTTCAGAAATTCTAATTTCTGAATCTTGAAGAGGCCATTTTATATTAAGATCCGGGTCATTATAAATGATTCCTCCCTCTTCCTTACTGGAATAGTAATTATCACATTTATACATAAATACAGCTTCTTCTGAGAGTACGACAAATCCATGTGCAAAACCTCGGGGGATGTACAGTTGTTTTTTGTTTTCAGAGTTTACTGTAACGCCTACCCAATCTCCATAAGTTGGAGATCCGGATCTGATATCGACGGCGACATCATATATTTCTCCGTACACTACCCTGATTAATTTGGCCTGAGCCATATCGCCTGTTTGAAAGTGTAATCCTCGTAGTACACCTCTGCTGGATTTTGATTCATTGTCCTGTACCCATTCCGCTTTAGCTATTTGCTCCGGCATTACTCTTTTATTGAAACTTTCAAAAAAGTAGCCACGTTCATCTTCAATAATTGTGGGCTCCAGGATAATAAGACCCTCAATTGCCGTCTTTGTAAACTTCATTACTTTTCTTTGAATACAACACTAATAGGTACTCCTGTAAAGTTAAATCTCTCCCTTAATTGATTTTCGAGATAGTTTCTATAATTCTCTTTTACATGTTTTGGATGATTACAAAAGAAGGCAAATGCCGGATACTTGGTTGGTAGCTGTGTCACATATTTAATTTTTACCATTTTTCCACGATGACTCGGAGGCGGATATTTAGCCACCATCTCCTGGAGGGCATCATTTAAGACAGATGTCTTTATCCTGCGCATCTTGTTTTCATAAACGTCTTCCACTACTTCTATTGCCTTAAAAATCCTCTGTTTATCAAGGGCTGAAATAAAAAGAATGGGTACGTCAGAAAAGGGAGCTATTCTTTCTTTTATACTCTGTTCTACATCTCTTGCTGTATTGGTTTCTTTATCCATAAGATCCCATTTGTTCACAAGAATTACAACCCCTCGTCTTCTTTTTTGAATCAAGGTGAAGATACTCATATCCTGTGCTTCAATTCCCTGTTGAGCATCTATTAAGATCACGCAAACGTCAGTTTCGTCTATGGATTTAATGGCTCTAATCACAGAATAGAACTCAAGATCTTCATGGACCTTTCTTTTTTTGCGGATTCCGGCGGTATCTATCAGAATCAGGTCCTTCCCAAATTTGTTATATCGACTGTGAATTGCATCTCT
>JAJCYJ010000804.1 GCA_029262975.1 Saprospiraceae bacterium | reverse complement strand
CTAGTAACAACTTGCTTCTGTCATCTTTATCATACAGAAAGTCCTGGGACCACTGGCCATACAGACAATCCAGGTCAAGGCTGAAGGTTCTGTCACTTGTGAACTTTCTTGTTTCATTAAATCCCCTGAATTTGGAAGTGACTTCGAAGGTCATGTCATGTGCGAGAAATTGACCAAAAATGCTCAGTCCATTCGTGACGACTTTACTGTCCTTACACTTTGTTTGTTCCATCATTTTGTCGGCCAGTTTTTCTAACTTCTTGTCAGGAATGATCAATGGCTGTAATGCCGGAAACAATCGATCAAATTGTTGATGACTATGTTGATGAAACTCTGTTTTTTGGAAACTTTGCATGGTTTTTATATTTTGGTTAACACTGTATTCTTGATTATTATCAATTCTTAATTGCTCTCCCGCGCCTTAATCCTGGCTCTTTCGCTGAGCGGCTTCAGCGCCCTAGGAAAGGAAAATCCGCACGCTGTTCTTGTGGTCTGTAGTTTTCACTTTCACTTTCACTTTTCACTTTTAATTGCCCTCTCCTGCACTCAGTCCCTGACACTTTCGCTTATTAGCTTCAGCGCCCGATAAAAGAGAGGTCCGCCCGCTATGATTCTGCAATTCAATAAATATTGAAACGAACAAACAACAATCAATGATGAACAAACAACTTTCTTTACTTCAATTTTCTACTGACGATGGCAAAGCCATATCAGCATCTTTAAATATCAATTTTTGAATCATTTCTTCAGCCATGGCCATATAATCAGCAGCGCCATTGCACCGGTTACTAAACTGAAAAATATCCTTTCCTTTCTCCTGGGCTTTGGCCAAATCAATATTACTTCTTATGGTTGTGTCAAATAATTTATCATCATATTCTTTTTTTAATCTTTCATAGGTATCCCGATGCATGTTTTTGCGGTGATCATATTTGGTAATAACTATTCCAAGTATTTCTAATTCGGGTTTCAGGCTTTTTCTGAGTTTTTTAAAATGATGCATGAAGCTTTTCAATCCTTTGTAATGAAGGAATTCTGCCTGCATGGGTAGGAGCACATAATCACTTGCGACCAGTGCGTTAACCGTCAACATCCCAATAGACGGAGGGCAGTCGATAAGAATAAAGTCATAATCTTTTGTCAGTGGCTCGAGCATTCTTTTTAGAAGGTGCTCACGTCCATAGATTCGGACTAATTCTAATTCTGCACCAGCTAGTTCAATTGAGGCGGGTACAATTGGAATACCACTTGGAGCAGATATTATGGATTTCAGATCTGCCTCGCCACCATCACCCTCATCCTTGAGCATGTGATAGATGCTCGGTTCTGGTTCGTCGGTAATGCCCAGGGAATGAGTAAGATTAGCTTGTGGGTCCATGTCTACGAGTAGTACCTTTTTGCCCAATATTTGAAGGGCGGCAGCAAGGTTGATGGCCGTAGTGGTTTTTCCGGAACCTCCTTTTTGTATGGTTAGGGCGATTGTGGGCATTGCTGTTATTATATTTTTTTGATTGATTGTTTGATGTAATTGTATCTTCTTTTTATGAGTGATCTTGTAAATTGAAGTAGAGTATATTTCTTTGATTATTTCCATCAATAATATTTATAGGTTCTGTCTTCATTGGTTTTTAGTCAAATTTGAATCCATTTATATATGTGATCATTTATAAATTGGTCTATTCCATTTTAGAATCGTTAATCCTATTTAGTTGGTCCTCTTGATATATATAATTATTAGAATTTAAGTCCTCTGCAAAATCTTGTAACAATTTTTTAAAACTAGAAGAATGAACATTTCTTTGTTCGTGAGTATGCCAAAATTGAATAATTCGTCCCCTGTCTTTTTTCCATTTTTGACTCAAATCCATACAAAGAAAATCACCTGCTCCATTATAGCCAATAGGTATCCATTTTCTATTCCACCAAGGAGTTTCCTTTTCCTCGTCTTGATAATCAAGAGATTCATGCTTCTTAAGAAAAAGTTTATTTAAGCCATTCCACTCTGCAATTGTTGCCCTTAAAGATAAAAGTTGCCATTCGCCTAAGAGGTTGGCTTTCAACCCTAATTGGCCATTACATATCTTTAAAGATTGTCTGTATGATTTAGGGAGTTCAACTTCAAATTTTGATTCGGCTTCACTAATTTCAATTTCTGTTATACCGGGATTTAGATCGTTGTAAATGTCTACTGAATTTACCTTTAACCAGTTTATTATTCGTTTCCAAACGGCCTTCATTAATACTCGAATTTTATTATTTTAAAATAATAGTTTTTGATGTTTAGTTTCAAGTCCTTAATTTTAACAGTCTTACCACTCTTAGGGTAATACACAATCGCATCTTTAAGTGTACGTCCTGAATCTTGATTGATATCACTATCCAGTGGCCATAAATTTTCTACCAAGTCTTTACCACCATATTGTATTTCATGGACATGATCAGCGTCCATACCATCACCGTCTCGGCCTGGTAGGTATCCATATTTTTTTAATATTCTGTTGAGTTTATCTCCTCCTGGAGTAGTATCTGTGCTTAAAGGACCTATGATTCTGTTTTTGTATATTCTAAAAGTCTCAGAAATACCTATTTTTTGTCCACCATCTAATGTGCCTCCTTTATGTGGGAAATATTTAGTAACCTTTGTACCTGTTTCATCTTTGAAGCCTTTAGTGTGGAGTTCCTTTAATTTGCTTTGTGATTTTATTCCGTCTATTTCTCCTCCTAAATAAATCGGAGGATAATTTATAGAAGGTGGTTTTGGCCATATTATTTCGAAAGGGTTTCTCCTCGTACCGGGTGGTTCTTCATCAGGCTGAAATTCTCCTTTTAAATCTGTGACACCATACTTGTCTCCATATTCTTGAATCATATCACCCAATTCTTTAAAACCGGGTATTGTTGTTTTCTTTCCTTTAGTTGGATCAATTCCCAATTTAGTAGCGTTATCGAGTACTTTCCCGGCTGCCTTTTTTATTTTATTAAGATTTTTGACTCTTCTTTCTATTTCATTGGACTTTTCATCATCAAGAATATATTCTGCCTTTTTCTTAATCAGATTTGTTTTCGCAATTTCAATTTTATGAATCAGGATTTCGGGATGTGAGGCCATTTTTAATTCAGCCTCGATGCCGGGAGCTCCGACTATAATAATTAAATGATGATCATTTCCTTCCATACTAAAATCGTCTGTTATTTCAGTTTTTGGAAGAGCGTGTTGATCATTAATTATTTTCTTATCATCTTCTATACCTCCAATTTCTTTACCATCTTCATAGTACCCACCGGTACGCTCTCCTGATGCCTTTCCTTTATCATATAATCTGAGAATATTCATAGTACTTTGTCTTCTCTTGTATTTTCCTTGATCAATACTGACAATTGGGTTGAATTCTTTTCCAAATTGGTGTTCAAATTCTGTATGAATACCAAAACTTCCTATATGTCTGTTTAAATTAATGTCTATTTTTTCTACATCCGCTGTCACTAGTTCGAGAATGAGCTCTCCTTTTATTCCAACATCTAAAACACCTCCGACAACTACTTTCCCTTTTATGGTAAAATCCGGAAACGCATTAGCAGCCTTGCCTGAACTTTCTCCTTCCTGACCTGACATGACTATTTTCGGACTGATATCAAATCCACCTCCAAGACTAGCTTCACCTGAAAATTTGAAATTTATGGCTGCGACATTCACACCCAGATAGGGTATCGGAAATCCTGCTCTAAGGGCTACCAGTCCTGATATTTCAATTTTACCAAGCGCTTCTGCAAACCCATTTAAACTGGCCCCAATCTGAAGTGTATTTGTAATTGCTTTATTAGTGGAATATGTTCCTTCGATTTCAATATCATGAAGTTGTAAGGGATGAATAATGTATTTCGTATAAAGCCCTCCTTTTACTTCGGCCATAAGCCAGCCTAATTCCATAATCGGAAGATAATTTGACCACTCTAGTTCTTTGAACCGTGGAGTCCATTCTGGTGTCTCAGGATATTGTTTCGTTAATTGAATCACAGGTTTTACGGTAAGTCTACCGTTAACTGTTACATAACCATCTGGATCTACAACGAAGGCTGCTTCTCCATGAATCAATTCATTATCATCTTTGTCTTTGACGACAACAATATGAAGGACTCCCCATCCAGTAATACCTAATGTACCTATTTTAGAGAATGTAGTTGCTGAATCTTTAGAATCACTGGCACCATTGTCCTCCGGAATTTCAATAGGGGTGTTTTGTTTTGCTTTTTCCTTCGCTATTTTTTCATCTGTAACTAAAAGAGAAAGCGATCCGGATAATCTGTCGGTTTGGAATGTCGCATTACCTCTGATGTCCAGAATTCCTTTTTCAAATGATGCATCCAGTGTAACTTCTAAAAAACCTCTTTCTGATTTCCACACTTCATGAAGATTGAGTGAAGGCACGTTGCCAAATAATTGGCCCTCATCATCTCGGTCAATTTCCATTTCTTTTTCTTCGATACCATTTACTTTTACATCCATAAGTCCTACCCAGTCGTAGGCATCATTAATGATAGCAAATCCCATACGTATAAGTTGCTTGCCACCGATACCCAGAATGGCACTAAAATCTACTGCGAGCACACCATTTTTTAAAAAATTATTATAAGTAATTGATGTCAATTCTCCTCTGTCATAATCTTCACCGATTATGCCATAAAACATATCATTTTGGAGAAAACTATCTGCCAGACCTTTAGCCACTGGTATGAGACTATTGAATTGTTTTTGAGGCACATCTCTGACTATTCCGATTTGCCCGGTCACTTTGTTTTCAATAATTTTAATCTGCAATCCCATACTGTCTTTCTTGGTGTCAACATCCAGACCCGGATGGGTCATGCTGATTCCTTGAGAGTCGGCTAAGAACTCTTGCCTATATATATCGGCAGAGACAAATATCTGACCTTTGGCCATGTTTCCGAATCGTACATTGACGGGGGCTTCATCACCTGATGAAGCAAAGGCGTAGAGGTAGGCTTGAATTATAGTGTTAGGCTGGAAACTCTCTTTATTCATTAACTCAACATATTCATCGGCAGCCAGTCTCTTTAGTGTTTGCAATGCGACTTTTTCAAGTTCACCGAATGCTAGGTCTTTCCCCCAGTTAAATGCTCTGTATTGCCAATAAAGCGGTAATGTGTATTTTAAATTGCCGGCAGCGATGCCGGTAGCATTGGCGATTCCACCAGGACTCGGATCAAAATAATAATCCGTAAATGGAATATCGAAGTTATACCAGGATTTTTTTTGAATATTTGATGGACTGTCACTAATTCTATTACTCCTTTTTACTTTGGCTCCCCCCTGCTGCACCGTATGCGTCAACTCATGCGCTAACAAATGCTTGCCCGAAGAAGAATCCGTATCATATTTCCCTTCATTAAAATAAATATCACTGCCATGTGTAAATGCCTGGGCACCCAAGTCTTTACTCATATCGATGGCATCCGATCCCGTATGAATATTGACATTGCTAAAATCTGCTCCAAAGGAATCTTCCATTGATGATCTTGTATCTTCAGATATTGGCCTCCCACTTCCTTTTGAACTATTCAGTTTATCCTGCAAACCAGTACTTGCAGTGAGCTGACCATCATTTGATTTAGCCATGACAGATTCATCATCTTCTCCTTCTCCACCACTTTCAAAAACCGGTTTCCGTTGAACTTCTATATCTCCTTCAGGGATTTGGTCTTCTTTTTCTATTTCTTCCTTTTGGATCGGTGACTCGGTTGAATTGTTATAAGTAGTTGTGGCTATAGTTTCTGTTATTGGTGTCGTTGATGGTGGGCTTTCAGTTTTGGCCTGGATGTCGCTGACAGGATGCTCAGTATTATTTTCTAATCCACGTTTTTCTTGTAATTCTGGTAGACTTTCTTCTTTTTCTTCTACCTCTGCAGAGGTATCTTCTTTTTTTTGAATTTTAGATGCTGCTTCGCTTTCAATAATGGGTTTCTCTTGAATATCCTTTTCGCTCTCTTCTAATTCTTCTTTCTTTTGTAACTGTTCTTCTTCGCCATCCGTCGCTTTAGCTTCGGCTGGCAAGCAATGATCACACTTCGTTTGTATTGAAGGAGGATTATGATTTGGATCTTCTAATCTCTGGACGACTTCATCTGCTTTTGCATCCGCTTCTTTTTCATATTTGTCATTGGGTTGACCGATTGTTAAGCCTCCGGTATGATTAGAAGATTTAGCCTGAATAGTGGAAGGCGAGAAAAAAGGCCTTGATACCTGCAATGATGATCTGCGAAAACTATTAATTGGTATTATAGAAGCATCATGTTGATCTGTAGAAAAAACACCACCTCCACCTTCTTTCTGAAAGAAAGGAGTACCCGATCTTTGTGGTTTAGGTTGAAGCAGGGTGGAGGTGGTCTTGGCTTCTACAGTCTTCATCAACTCTTTTAATTATTTAAAAATCATTACTGTACTGGCGTGTTGTTTGAATGCAAATTCTAATTAGTAATTATCGATAAATCTTTATCGAAGCTTTCTCTCATTTATTTGCTCCATGTCGATACTCACGACATACCCATTTTTGCCGGCGGCAGAATATACTGCAGTCACATCGAGGCTTCTGAGGCTTTCGATAACAAGAAATCCTTCAAATCCATGTATGGTAATAATTTCAAATTTTTGAATATCGTCGCACACAACTCGAGCAACACCGTCCCCTTTTAGTCCGCCAGGAATCCATTTAGAAATAACACCAGGGTCTGCAAGCTTCATCCGAAACTTAACTTTCCTGGTGGCAGGATTGTGAATATTTACTACTGTCTGATAATGGCCTGGTGGGAAGGACGAAGTAGTTTGTGACGTGCCTGGAATATCTGATGTGCAGATAAATTTGACCGCATATTGAAATTTATAAACTGTCTTACTTGTGATTTTTGCCATGATTTAGTGTTTTATAATTAAATATTGTTTGTTAAATCTTTGATTTTTAATTGTTGCATCTTCATTTTCTACTTAAAGTCACTTGGAGTAATCAGATTTTATCTTGTAGAAGTATGATTTCTTTTTGAACTCTTTTATTAGCATTTACATTTCCGTGATACATTTTCTGATACTATCATAATACTTTTATCTTCCAATTTTACACATAAGTAGTCCGATTATTTAAATGCTTCGAGAAAGCGATCCCGACCAAAAGAGAGATGAAAATTATTTCTTTATTCGTCATAGTCACGGTCCGTTTTCTTATATATAATTTTCTGATCGGTGAACATTGGAGACTCTACAAATTTCAGTTTTGACTCTTTCAAATGAGTATTGATCCACTCGTGGTTCAATTCCATCTTTTCAAAGTCCTTCCAAATTCTTTCGTCTTTGGCACATGAATACTTCTTACACACTTTTGGTCTGTCTTCATAAACACCGCAACATTTATTTTCCTGGTTTAGATGTGTACAAAAACCTTGTTTGTTGTGGCGAATAAAATAGGGTCTTCCCATGTCCCATTTTACATGACCGTTTTCTACTTCTTCAGCATTTAATGCGAAGTCCAACTTGCAACAAATAGCTTTGCACACTGACCAACGTTCTTCACAGTTGACCGGCGTATATTCGGCTTCTCCACCTCTGTCATCGCGAAGTGCCAGCCCAGGATGAGCCGTTTCCATTTTTTCGATGGACTCATTTCTTACCTCTTGTACGAATTCAGTAATTTCTTCGGTCGTCAGTAGCCCTTTTTTTACCATTAGATCAACCATCGCATAGAGAAATGAATCAGATTCATTGATACGGGCAGAAAGTCGGGTCAATGATGTATGAGTAAACAAACTGCCGCGTTCCATCTGGAGGTCCAACTCGTTGGAATTTTCATTCGGTTTTTTAATATGCTTATCCATGAAACATTAGAATTTGTGATAAAGTGGGGTTTGACGAATTTGTTTTCTCAAACCTAGACCGACGGATTTATATGATAGTGATACAAGACCACTTCGAACTTCATTTGGATCGAAAGCAGAATTTGTGCGCTTCAGTTGATTTTCAATTGGCATTTCTTTTGGATCAAGCGAACCAAAGCTTGGAATGCGATCAAACCATTCCTGAAGAAAAGCTTTTAGAAATTTTTTACCTTCTTCACTCGGACATAGCTGTAGGGCTTCCATTGCCCGTTTTCGTTCTTGTAATGCTGCCCACTTCAAATATTTCTCCGCCTCTACGGCCTCAAGAATTTCCCGGATACGCTTTTGGTGTAAAGTCAGTTGACCTTCTCTAACAATTTTAAGTAATTCAGCTTTGAAAGGATGTTCTGATTTTAATGCATAGAGAACCGGCAGATCAATTTTCCCCCTACCAGTATGCCGAAGATCAACTTTTAGATTTATTAATTCGTTCAAAATGTGTCTCGTTAAGCCTACATGAAAGCCAAATCCATGACAAGCTTCAATCACCTTTTCATCTTTAACACCCGCCAACATAGCCCCAACAGTAGCCATCTGGGCAGGAAGATATGCGGATCCCATTTCTGCATTTTTCCAATAATCATCCCATGACTCAGAGAGATAGGAAAGATCTTTGTCTCGTCCTGCGAGGGTTATAAAAGTGCCTTCCTCAAAAGTCTCCTTCAGGAGCAGAGCGTCATCATTTTCTTGCAATATTTTACCCCACAAGCGGGATGACAAAGTTTGAAAGGCATGGGCAAAATGAGACGATCTTTCTACACCGATCTTCATCCATAGTGCTTCAGGATCTTGCCTTAATCGAATATCATCCAGGATCTGTATACCCACCAATCCGGCCAACATGGCAGCCGATGCCTTCAATACTTGTGAAGCCCCTGGGTCTCCACCTGCCGCCTTGCACACGCCTAAGGGTAAAGCGATTTCTGGAAGTCCTGATTGCTTAAACCAAAGGTCGAGCACTTCCCTCATTTCCCCCAGATATGGAGGCACCCAACTCATTAATCCTTCATGGGTTTTTGCTAGTAATATGTCGATTTGATCAAACATAATGGATGTTTATTCACTGTTTGGGAAAAGCCACTTATGAGGAGGTTGTAACTCAATCCATTCACTTTCGACCTTGCCCATGAATACATTAAATTCATGTGCTTCAGGTGAATTAGGAATTTCCAGCGTACCTCTTATTTCTATGGGTTGGTCAATGAGGACTGAAAGATCTTTGTCGGACTCCCATGTTTTATCGCCAGGATTCAGTGGCAGGATAATTTCATCACTAGGATCAATTTTTATAAAAGTAGATACATTGGGGCTGAAGATCATCGCCCGTCTTCGATGAAGTACAAAAAGATCATCTGGACTTATTCCCTTAAGCTTTAGTGTCAATGTATTCCAACCCCAGGAATTACCAAACTCCCAGATTCGCAAAGTATCGGTAGAATTATTTTGCAGAATAATTGCAAGAAAACCATTTGACTGAACTGCCATCCTTAGATTCATATCATCATTTTTTTTATTCGTTAATTGTTGTCCGGCACATCCCTGATTGCCAACTAAAAGTAGGGATATGAAAAAAGGAATTACAATTGTGCGCCATCGATGGACTATTTGTTTGTTCATATTTATAAATCAGTCTGTAGCTTTTATAAGTTACCATACTATTTTTAAATTATCTTGCCCCAGTACCTTATTGTCATTACAGACATCGATGGCAGTAATTTTAAATTCCCAGGTACCCAACCACGCGGCAATAAATGCAGCACCACCTCCAATATTTGGCTTATCTCTTCCTTTATAAATTGGTCCAGTTAGAAAATCTGTGACGGCCCCTTTTGCATCAAGGTACTGGTTTACAGTTCCTCCATTAAATTGATGTGGTCCTCTGCGGTGACCATATCGAAAGTTTTCTTGGTGTCTGTCTTCATACCAGGTATCCGGCGTATAGGTTTTATCCGATAGAAATCCTTCATGCTCCGCACCCTTCACTCTTCCGGGATCGACAACATTACTTGACCATTTAATGTACTGTCTTATCTCACCGCAAGAAGCCAATATTCCATTTGCAGGATCATGTTCAAATTCTGCTGTAAATCTAAAGGGTGCATTTTTACTAATCTTTGTTTTTGTTACTGGAATGTTACCGTTTGGGGTATAAGTAGGGCCGGTTTTCAATTTTGCTGTTGGAGCTTTGGCTATCTTACCTGGAAGAGAAGGTAATGCAGGAATATGAACCATTGCTCTTCGGTTTGGCAAAAGGGCAGTTTTAGAAAATTCTTCCGTTTCTCCATGGGCAAATTTCTGGACGAATCCAGCTGGAATACCTGGTCTTCCAGCCGCAATTGCTTTTCCAGTACTGAGATTAACTGCAGGCTGCACTTTTTGCATTTGGGTTGCTACAGCTTCTGAACGTCGACAAGAAAGGGGCCAGTTGAAAGGAGGTCGTCCATCCTTGCTTGCATATCCATGGATCCTCACCGGAACAGATAATGCAGCATCATGCCAACGATTTACAAACACTGCTATATTATCAATATCTTCTTGCATAAGCACCGTTCCTCCACGATTAAACGTAATCTCCAAACTAGCTCCGGGGTCCGTGAGTTGTTCATTAGACACAGGACAAGTCATACCATTGGGTACAGTAGACATGTCATTTTCCAAAACATCCACTTTCTGTATTTGAGGGGCAGAATTGTTAACTGTAGGTTTGCCAGTAGACGATCCTCTGAAGGACTCAATCTCTTTTCGGAAAATAGAACTGTTCTCAGAAACACCACTGGCTGGTGGCATTAAATCAGATGCCGCTTTTCCAAAATCAGACCTCTTATTTGATCTTTTAGATTTGGATTGGATATTATGATTTACTTGTGATGCTCCCCCTTGCTGAACCACATGTGTGAGTTCATGTCCCAATAGTCTCTGGCCCTCAGTTGTTTCCGGGCGATACTTTCCTCTATTAAAGAAAACATCCGATCCATGTGTAAATGCTTGCGCTCCAAGATCCTGGTTCATCTGAACAGCCTGGCTTCCAGTATGGATATTTACATTGCTAAAGTCTGTACCAAAAACAGATTCCATAGAAGATCGGGTATTATCAGAAAGTGATCGACCACTTCCTTTCGAAGAATTCAAGCGGTTTTCCAGATCAGGTGAAGCTTCATTTATGGCATGGGATTTCAATTGATTGCCTCTATTCTTAAGGGTAGAAATATTAGGAGCCCCATGATTGCTTGCCGAAATGGATTTGGTTTGAATGCCCTCCTCTTGCTCCTTCATTTCCTCTCCACCATCCATCTTTTTTTGCAATGTATCTTCTTCTTCACAGTCATTGCATTTGGCCTGGACAGTATCTTTTATTGATAAGCGTTGCACTACCTTGTCGGCTGTTGCATCGGCTTCTTGCTCATATTTATCTCCTGGCTGCCCTATGGTTAATTTTGGTTGAATGGTCGAGGGTGAAAAGAAGGATGTTATATTTGTAGACGACAGAGGATTCGAGGCAGCCTTTCTGCCATTCGCTTCAACCTCTGAAAAAAATCCTCCCTCTCCTTCTTTGCGAAAGAATGGTCTGGAATTTTCCTCCTTCTTCGGATGTAGACTAGATGAGGTAGTTTTGGATTCTGCGTCTTTCATTTATTTAATCAAAAGATTATTCAAAATTTTAGATTAATATTTTTAAATAAACCGGATGCCTTTTAACTCTTATCTGGTTCGTGATTTGAAACTAATTGTAAATAGAATTAACTGAACTATTATAAACAATCAGAGCATAGTCAGATTGAATATGAATTATTAATTGATCTTTCATTTTTAAGATTTTCAAGTAAATAATTTAGTTACCGCCATTCAACTTTTATCAAATCTTCTCTCCATGGTAATTTGATAATATGAATACTCCAGGGCAATTGATCCAGTAACATATCTATACTCTTGGTTTCTACATGTATATACCAGTCATCATCCTTTTTACTTAGTTTTCCAGTTCGTTGAATAAAACTATCACGTAATCCATCAATTGACGTATTGCCTATTATGGTCCAATTGTTAATCACTGCAGTAATTAATCCTTCTGCCTTTTCATAGTCATCTTCCGAAAGTAATGATGCGACCGAGATCGTCTTGTTGAGCGGATAAGCACACATTAGCTTGGGAAGGATCAATTCGTATTCAGGAAACTCTTTATGACCGGTGGCCAGATAATGCAAGATCTGAACTGCTTTTTGTTGTGCGTCCAAATTGATAAATTCATTATCCCGTAATAGTTGAAGTCGATCAAAAAATGACTTTAAGTAGGGATTAAATAATACTAATCCTGCGTTGTATAGATACCAGCTCTTTCCCTCATAGTCGTCTCCTAATACACGATCCTCATTTTCCATTATTTCAAGATCTAATTCACCGTTAGAATCATGATTTCTTCTATCTAATATTTTATTTTTCAATTGCACAATTAGCGGGATTGGCTTACTGGATTCTT